>CAZLLL010000023.1:0-14980 GCA_964560255.1 uncultured Methylomonas sp. | reverse complement strand
ACCCATATTGCGCAGAATTTTTGTTTGTCTTCCATTAGTAGAAATAGGCGCATAGCTGGCTACGAAGCTTTTTCTACAGCGCTGAAGACGAACAAAAAGACTAGCAAGATGGGTGGGTGTGTGTTGCGAGTTACTTTAGTAACAATAAACGTTAAGGACGGGGGAAATACCCCGCTCAGCAGCAGTCCCAAACGTTTGAAACCGTGCCTATTCCTTATCAATCAGTAGCACATAACGTCCATAATTCATCCTGACTCGTCAAACCTAAAATTGTCTGCGTTGTTTGCACTCCCGAATAGCTGACACCATAAACTCCGCCACCTGGTGTTGTCCAATGCCCCGCAAAATAAAGTCCATCAACGGGTGCTTTATTGGCAATACGATTGGCCCCCACCTGGTTTGGCGAGGCCGCCCAACCATAGGCAGCACCATTTTTATTCAGTGTATACCTCTGCATGGTTGTAGGCGAGCCAGCCTCAATAAACAGGATATGTGATTTTAAGCCATTAATTTTCTCATCTGCAAAATCCAGCATTTTTTGCATTTGAACAGCTTTAGCCTGTCGCCAATTGTCGGTTCGATCAAAATCCGCTAAAGCCGTTAGCATCAGCAAATGCTCTCCCACTGGCGCAAGGCTACTATCCACTAAAGTAGGCACTGTTATACTCAGCCATGAAACCTCACCTTGCAACGCACTGTCATAATTATCCTCATGATTTAACTCATCATAATAAAAAGCTTCATGATGAACACCTGCCTTAACAAGATCCAGGTCTGTCGCAATATAGACGACAAAAATCGAACAGGACAGTTCCATCCGCTTTAAGCGAGATAAGTATCGCTGGGGAAAGTAGTCTTTCCCCACTAGAGTATACACAGTCTGCATCATATCTGCATTAGCCACAACGACATCTGCTTGAATGAATTTCCCTGAAGAGAGGCGTACACCTTGAACCTGGTTTTCACTAACATTAATCCTCTCTACCTGTTGACGGAACAAAATGTCTCCGCCTGCCTGCAACAGCCCAGCGACTAAAGCATCTGCCAGGCTCTGAAAACCTCCTTTACAATAAAATGCACCATCTGAAATATAGCCCATCAACATGCTGGCCCAATAAACAAACGACACTTTTTCAGGAGGTAAGCCCAAATAAGGCCATAAAGCAGCAAATATACACTTTAAGTCCTTATCTTGTAGGTATTCTTGCCAAACATCGGCTAAAGTACTACGCCGGTATTTAAACAACAAATCTAGTTTGGCATACATCACACTTGTTTCACCCCCTGCCAGCACGTCATCAGCAATAGCAACCTGTTCCGCTAAATTTAAACATAATACCAGTAAGTCACGTATGCCCTTGCTTTGATGTGGAAATAATTCACTCAACTGCGAAACGACGCCGTCAAGAGAAGTAGGTAATACAACCGAATGCTTAGGTGTCGATATAAAGGCAAAAGGATTAACTGCAACGAATTCGACCTGATGATACATATCAATGGCCTGTAATACTTTGCGGATAACCTGACCTCCTTTAAAACCCTCTAAGCCACACCCACTTGTCAGGTGAACACCCGCATCAAATGAATATTTTTTACGCTTAAAGCCATGTGCATAACCACCGGCTCGATCATGTTGCTCTAGCACTAAAACCCGTTTTCCTGCTTTTGCCAGTAAGGCTGCGGCCGTTAAACCACCAATGCCACTACCAATAACAATAATGTCCATTTTTTGGTTAATTGTAAAATCTTTAAGTGACACTGAATTTCAAGAATCTTATATTACTTCGTGATGCACTTTAGTTCCAAGTGCGAAATATTGGCCATCCTTGCAGCCAGAGAGTAATAAACTAGAAACATACAACGTGCTGTATGGTATTTTATAGATCATATATTCAGCCTAGGCAGTCAACATAAGGGATCTGGAAATAAATTAACGTCCAATATTAGGCAGTATTTTTGTTCGTATTCAAAGCCTGCCCCGTACTTGATACGGGAGCGTAGTAACAGGTGCATAGCAGGCTACGCAACGGTTACTACAACGAAGAAGACAGACAAAAAGACCAACAATCCTGGATGATTATTTGTTTCCATCTCCCTAAGTATCAGAATCAAAGTGAACTAACTCCCAGGTTCAAAATATTTTGTTTCATTATTATTCAGTGTAGGATTAAAAAAACTCGTTATACCGAGACCAAGATCCAACACCAGCACACTTAAAAACAAATATGCAATAGAACATATTGCCCTAAAAATCGACACCCTTCATTTTCCAGTTGACACTTTCATTTCAATACTATCGTCATGCCTGCTAAATGACGTGGTTCTCTCTAAAAACTGTGAACTACTTTCATACTTAAATAAAGGGAGCAAAAAAACTAGGGAACAAGGAGTCCCTTCACACCAGGGGGTTGGTTGCGAAACACTATCAAATAACTTAAAAATACAACGTGTGCAACACCCTTTTTGCACTGCTGCTTAAGCACAAATATTGACTCGATAATTCAATCGCTTATGAAGATAGAAAACCATCAATGCAAAATGGCTGCGGCGCCAATACAGCACCCCCGAAGTCAATCATAAAATAAGACTATTAATTTTGTTAAAACAAATTAGTTAGAATATTTTTTATCTTATAAGGGGATTGTATATGGGCGACACCTCTATAGTGTCCCGTATAAGCGTGGAAGCCCTGTATTAGTTAAAACTAATTTCAATGCGGCGATTTTTCTGCCGACCAGCTTGCGTTTGATTTGAAGCGATCGGTTGACTTTCACCGTAACCAATCGCTGTAATGCGATCAGGAGAAATACCCTTGCTAATTAACACATCACGAATATAATCAGCGCGTAATTGGGATAAATTTTTATTAAGCTCCGCACTTCCTGAGCTATCGGTATTTCCAGCCAGAGCAACTGTTTTATTTGGGTACTTTTGCATATAATTTGCTAATAAATCGATACCTTGCGAAGCACCAGGCACTAAATTAGCCGTACCAGAAACAAACTCAATTTTCCCAAAAGCCAATAAAATTTCACGCTCAGCTTCACTCGCCTCCATTGCTTGCAATTTACTTTGAGCAGCGTCTTTTTTTGCATTAATTGAGGTCGTAATCAACTGATCTTTTTTAGCTAATAGATCTGAATTATTTTGTTTATATTGCGCTGCATCAGACTTAAAAACTGCCGTCTCAACCTCAGCATTACCAATATATGCCAAAGAGCTCATTTCCTCTTCTGTTTCTGCTGCCGCTGCTTTCAGCAAAGTGGAATTTGCAGTGGTTAATTGATCTGTCGCATATTTCTGCACATTAGGGTTGTTAGCGGCCACACTATAAGCTTTTTCAGCATCCAGTAAAGACTGTGGTTTTTGTAATTCAGCACAACCGACAGATAGGGCGGCGATAACAGCAGGGATAATCAGTTTTTGTGTTTTCATAAATAGATCCAAAAAATAAAGGTAAATTCAAGTTAGAACAGTTTATTTTAGTTGTGTTTTCAACATATCCAGACTTTGTTGCATTTGAACTTCAGCCGCTTTCGCTTTTCCTGCCTCAGCTTTCGATTGAGCCAGGCTAGCCGTTGCGGTGGCTTCATCTGCCAGACGTAAAGCTTTTTCATTGTCTCCATCTTTCATGGCTGATTTAGCGGCATGTAACTTACCTTTTGCTCTTTCAAGCTCAACACCAGCATAACGATTTGCATCGACATTGCGTGCAGACTGTATCGTTGCATCTGCATAAGCAATTTCTGCTTTTGGTGCATCGATACCACAGGCTGTTAAAGAAGCAACAGCAACGCTTAAAGCAGTTGCCTTAATCAATGATGTAGTATTTTTTTTTGTGAACATAAACTCACTCTCCAGTTTTAATTATACGAAATAAGGAAAAAGTATAGAACTAATTAAACTTGATTTTATCTGAGTTTGGTACAAATGAACATATTTTCGTCATAAAATCCTAATATATTCTTGACACTCCATGCTACCTTACGAAATTCTGAGACTCAAATCGCCCTCATTAATTTGCCTACTTTGCGAATGGACGCGCCCTAGCGTCCTGCCATATACCTCAAACTGCGCACAAAATACTGCTACGTTACGGCTAACTCAAACGGCGGCTCGGCTATTCGTCATGCAATTTTTGCCTTCCTCTTGGGCCTATTCATTAACCTAGTTTTGGGCAGTGTTCTGTCACCAACCAAGATCAAAAACTCGTTTCGCTAACACCCCGTTTCCCTGATATCAGACCTCAACGATACCCCTTCAAACGCTGAAAATCAGGTAAACGGAGCTTAGCGAAGTGATGATTTTTAGTCCCTGATAGGCGATAGGGCACAAGCCAAAACCAATATAATGCGATAGCGCGCGAGGGAGGCAAGAATTGCATGACGAATAGCCGTCCAGCCATTTGAGGTCGCTATGACGAAGCGGCTTTGTGCGTAGTCGTTGCGGACGCAGGGCGTTCAGGGCATCTCACATTCGCTGCGTAGGTGAGTGAATGAAGGTGACAGGAGCCCCTGAATTTCACGAAGTAGCATGGCGCGCCTGGCGTGAGGCGGTTGGCCATATTTTAAAACGTTATAAGGTCAGCGATTTATTGGAGATAACTTATGACGTGGATACGAAAACAAAAATTAAACGCGCTTATGGTAGTCGTCCCGCTAAAGCCATCAGTAAAACAACGGTCACAGCCAGCAGCCTTCGTGATGCGACCGCATATACATATAGAGTGCGCAGCTTGGGCTGGCGAGTTTTTGTTTGCAATGATGCTAAACTAAACCTGACCGAAGCGGTACTGGCTTATCGCGAAGAATATATTGTCGAGCGAGGCTTCATACTACAAAAACTGGAACATCGAGTGTAAGACAACTCGCAATAAATAACCCACCCATCTTGCTTGTCTTTTTGTCCGTATTCTGCGTTGTAGAAATAGTTACGTAGCCAGCTATGCGCCTATTTCTACGCCTTGAAGACAAACAAAAATCCTGCGCAATATGGGTAGTGTATTTATTGCGTGTTACCTAAGCAGTTATTTCGTGCACGTTCCTGTGATACTATTTTGTATTCCCCTCTTTTTCTGTGACCAAAAATCTGCATATTGAGTAGTGCAAATATTAAATATATGCATTCGCTCTAATGAAACATGCAATATAGGCAAGAAACATTAAAATAGTGCCCTGAAACAAGAAATCAATGACTTATAGTAATTAAGTATCTAAAAAATTCGAACGAAAAACTCACCTGTGGTATATATACTTGATAATACTTTCTGGTAACCAACTCCAATCAAAATAAAGAAATGGATAAATTACAATCAGGCATCCGCATCACTGTACGCGCGGTTATTGTACAGAATGAAAAAATTCTATTCATCAAAAAAGATAGCCTTGATGAAGGCGTACGCTATACCTTACCAGGCGGCGCTCTCGAATCAGGGGAAACCTTACATCAGGCCGTTATTCGTGAGTGTGAAGAAGAAATCAATACTGCGGTGCAAGCTTACGATGTCTTGCATATTGCCGATTTTTTTATACCTAAGCTTAAACCTGAACCTTATACACGTCATCAGCTAGAGGTATTAATTGAATGCCAGGTACCTGCTAAATACTCCCCTAGCTCTGGACCTGACCCTGACAAACATCAGGTAGGTGTAGAATGGCTCCCTGTTAATGAGCTGGCACAACATAGCATATCACCCAATTTTTTTGCTGAACTACTGATCAATTTACAGACACAAGATCATAATGTTTATGTGGGTTCAGTGTCTTAGGTAACTCGCAACACACACCCACCCATCTTGCTTGTCTTTTTGTCCGCCTTCTACGTTATAGAAATAGTGACGTAGCCAGCTATGCGCCTATGTCTATGCCTTGAAGACTAACAAAAATCCTCCGCAATATGGGTAGGTTATTTATTGCGCGTTACCTTAGTGAAACGGAAAAATAGAATCACCCAATGGCCAATCAACTTAAGTTGGGAGATATGAAGGAGAGTAAGCTTTAGCCTACACGTACAATTCGACCATGAACTTAAGCCGGGACATAGGGAAGGAGTGACACGCTTTAGCGTGTCCGAAACAGCAATATCTAACGCTATTGCACTCCTGCATAGCGTATTGAATCTCCATTGTCCCGTCTTTAGTTTGTAGCCTACAATTCATGTGCTCCCCATGTAGGCTAAAGCCTACTCCCCAGTCGAGCCCTATTTTCTTTCGTTAGCTGTATTTTTAGACATGACAATGAAATAGTAAAATGGTATCGATATGAACCAGAATTCTTCTGAATATACTTTCCCCAGCGTAGATCGCCAAAAATTACTGCAACAATTAGTGCGCATTCTGCCTAAAGATTCCGTACTCCATCAAAAAGAAGACTTAAGCCCCTTCGAAGGCGACGGGCTGTCTGCTTATCGAGCTTTACCCTTAATGGTTGTCTTACCTGATTCTATCGAACAAATACAAAGCATACTCCGACTATGTCATGACATGAATGTTCCTGTTGTTGCCAGAGGGGCAGGCACAGGACTATCTGGTGGTGCACTCCCATTTGAACAGGGGCTATTACTCAGCCTTGCCAAATTAAACAATATCCTTGAAATTGATGCTCAATTACGCCTCGCTTATGTACAGCCTGGCGTACGTAATCTTGCTATTTCTCAAGCAGTTTCTCATCTAGGCTTATTTTATGCCCCAGACCCTTCATCACAAATTGCCTGTACTATTGGTGGCAATGTTGCCGAAAACTCGGGGGGCGTGCATTGTTTAAAATATGGCTTAACACTGCATAATATTCAACAAATTAAAGTCGTCACTATTGAAGGTGAACTAATCACCATAGGCAACAGTAGCCTAGACAGTCCCGGTTACGATTTATTAGCATTAATGACCGGCTCTGAAGGAATGCTGGGCATTATTGTCGAAGTCACGGTAAAACTTTTAGCGAAACCAGAGCAACAGCAAACATGATTGGCTGCCTTTGATGATGTCGTCACGGCAGGTGCTGCAGTCGCCGACATTATAGCAGCGGGTATTATTCCCGCAGGGCTGGAAATGATGGATAAACTCGCCATTCAAGCTGCTGAAGATTTTGTACATGCGGGGTATCCAACAGATGCGCAAGGCATTAATTTCTGGAAAGGCCGTAAGAATGCATTTCCCGCTGTCGGTAGAATCTCACCGGATTATTACTGTATGGATGGCACCATTCCACGCAAAAAATTAGCGCTGGTATTACAAAAAACAGAAGACTTATCAAAGGAATATAACTTAGCTGTCGCCAATGTATTTCATGCCGGAGATGGTAATTTGCATCCCTTGATTCTATATAATGCTAATATTCCTGGAGAATTAGAACGCACCGAAGCATTTGTAGGAAAAATTCTGCAACTCTGCGTGGCTGTCGGCGGAACGATTACCGGTGAGCATGGTGTCGGCATGGAAAAATTAAATCAAATGTGTGTACAATTTTCGACTGGCGAACTAGAACAGTTTCATGCTGTCAAAGCTGCATTTGACCCTAAAGGCTTATTAAACCCAAGCAAAGCGATACCCACATTACAGCGTTGTGCAGAATTTGGTACCATGCATGTGCATCAAGGGCAACTACCCTTTGCAGAACTGGAGCGTTTTTAATGAGCGTTCTATTAAATCAAAATGATCTCAGTACAGAGCTGCAAAATCAGGTACGACAAGCGATAGAATCAAAGACTAGCTTAACCATAAAAGCGGGCGGAACAAAAGACTTTTATGGGCGACACATATCATCAACTACTGAAATAAACCTATCTCAGCATAGTGGTATTATCAGTTACGAGCCCACTGAGTTGGTGATCACAGCTCGCGCTGGGACACCACTAAATGTTATACAACAAACCCTGGCAGAAAATCAACAAATGCTGGCATTTGAGCCCCCCACTTTTGGTCGCCAGGCAACCCTAGGCGGCACATTAGCCTGTAATTTATCTGGCCCACGTAGAGCCTATACAGGCGCAGCGCGGGGTTATGTATTAGGGACTAAAATCATCAATGGCACCGCTGAGATATTGTCATTCGGTGGTGTGGTCATGAAAAACGTTGCAGGATATGATGTTTCTCGCTTAATGGTCGGTGCAATGGGAACCTTAGGCATCATACTGGATGCCTCGGTAAAAGTGGTACCGCAACCCGAAACTGAAATCACTCTGGTGCAAAATATCAATTGTGAAAGTGCTCTCAGTAAACTTCAGCAATGGTCTACCCTGCCCTTGCCTATCAGTGCTAGCTGCTTTTATCAAAACCAGCTTTCTATACGCTTATCTGGTAGCGAAGAATCACTGGCGACAACTGAGCAGAAAATAGGGGGTGAAAGGCTTGATGCAGCGGATACTTTCTGGTCTTCAATTAAAAATCAGACACATACTTTCTTTAGCAATGACCAAGCCCTCTGGCGTATTTCTCTTGCCGCCAATACACCACCACTAGCGCTGTCTGGAGAAACACTTTACGAATGGGGAGGCGCATTGCGCTGGCTAAAAAGTAACCACCCCCCGCCAATATCCGCAAATCGTGCACCTCAATAAAGGGACATAGCACTTTATTTCGTACCCCTGATACGCACGATGAAGTATTTCAGCCCCTACCCAAGACATTACTGAGATTACCCCAAAACCTGAAACACCTGAATTCAAGTAAAATAATTTAAAAACAATATGATACATAACATTTGAGTCTAGAGTTTTTTCTAAAAAATAACCATTATTTTCGCTATTATTCTTAGATTTAAGGGTCGTTTTCTTGAAGAACTCAGTAATAGCGACGTTGTTGCGGTATTTTAACTCTCGAAAACGGGTTACAAATAGTGCTACAGAGCTAATTAAACACTCTCTAACTTACTGATTATTATGTTTTTTACCATCACGCCGAAAGGAAAAGAGCCTTATTTATTGCGCGTCACCTTACACCTTTCAGTCATTAACACAGCGTTGGAGTATAAAAGCTTTAGCTTTAGCTTTTCCTGCTCTCAACAATCGCTGAAGTTATTGCACTCTGCTAAATGAAACATATCAAATTTGCTTAATTTATGTCATACACGTGCCTAAGACTACTATTTCACGGGACCAAATCAACACTTATTACAGCAATATTAGAGCGTAAAGTCTGATTTAAATCTGTCATGCCATCACCAGGGTTATTAAAAATTGCAAACAGAGTAAAATGCCCCGTCAAACCTTGAGGTACAGTCAATTCAAATACCGAATACTGGGTTTCGGTATTTGATACATCAGTCTTAAAGGCACTGGGTACTAAAGAAAGGCCTAGTTCAGTCACAAAATATAAGTTTCCCTCTTCCGTTAAGATTGCAACCCATAAATCGACAATATTTTGCCTAATCATCGTTTCTTCCAGACCCACAACAATATTATCTCCTGTGGAATAAGTTGCCGGCATATCAGTAAACGCCAGCTTTCCACTTCGTAAGCGAATCGCTTCAATCAGAACGGGGGCTATTGGAACATTGGGAAGGAGACCCGATGTTGTCGGGAAAGTCCCGGTTGCCACCTGGCTAATATTATCAACAACATCCATACCCTCAACGACCTCACCAAACACTGCATAACCAGGTGAAGCAATAGATTGATAATTTAAACCCAAATTATCCACAGTGTTAATAAAAAATTGCGCGCTGGCAGTATCTGGCGCGTTTTGACGCGCCATTGAAATAGTGCCCCGCTTATTACTTAAACCCGCTGTTGATTCCAGAATAATGGGTTCATGTACTTCGAGGGCTTCCAGGCTAACGTTTAACCCTCCCCCTTGAATAATAAAATCGTTTATAACACGATGAAACAGTGTTTCAGTATAAAATCCTTCATCGACATAAGTTAAAAAATTGTTTACAGTGATAGGGACTTTGTCATCAGCTAACAGCACAGTAATCGTACCTTGACTGGTTTGAATATCTATAGTCGTATTTGCCAGAACCTTAAAAGAACTTAGGCATAAGCTCAGTAAAATGATATAGATTGACTTTTTATTCATCAGCTTTTTCATATTATCTCCGGCTCCCGTCATTTACCATTTTACACTTTCATGCTTAAATGAAGGACACCTTATCTCCGTTGTTATTTCATCATTATTTTTAGAATACTTCACTTGACTACGAGAAATATATACACCATAAAACTTACCCAACTGACTCCGAATAATATCCATGGAAGCCAATGCTGACGATATACCACTGCTTGTTCTTGCACTTCCTGTGCGTCATCAGTTCGCTTCAATTGCCCAGAGACTTGTTTTAGTTTTTTATTTAATTCTCGTGACCGTTCCTTTTGCTGTTTTTTATACTGTTCTATCCCCTTTTGTATCCCTTGAGCAATCAACTTAGTTTGCTCTTTCGTTTGTCCGGGGCGTTGAGTTGCTTTAGCCATTTTTAACGATTCTTCCTGAGTTTCTGGAGAGGCTTGTTGTTTTTTTGAATATCTACTCATCACTATTTTCTTTTAAATGACCTAACATAGCACCAATAGTTCCTTACGATCAAAGTAATTTTCCATACATTTTCGAGCTAAGGTAACTCGCAATAAATAAACGACCCATATTGCGCAGGATTTTTGTTTGTCTTCCATGAGTAGAAATAGGCGCATAGCTGGCGACGAAACTGTTTCTACAACGCTGAAGACGAACAAAAAGACTAGCAAGATGGGTGGGTTATTTGTTGCGAGTTACCTTATATAAAAACATCAAAATTAATAGTTTTTAAATCTTAATTTTTTTATGCCTTACTTCGGGACTGCTGTCCTTGTCCATTCCCCGCTCTGCCCTTAGCACAACCCGTCAATGCTATTCACACTTCAACTGTTTTAGTGACCGCTCAGTATTAGCTTTATCATTGTCATAAAACCGTCATATAAAATAGTTTAAAATACAGGCTCCTAAATAATATTATTTATATCCAATGAGTCAATTTACCATTTTAGTTGTTGAAGATGAAGAAGCTATCCGTAGCATGCTGGTGATGGTATTGCAACAATATGACTTTAAGGTTCTAGAAGCAGGAGATGTGGCACAGGCCCAATTAATTCTGGCTGATAAGCTTCCAGACTTGATACTATTAGACTGGATGCTCCCAAAAATCACTGGAGATGAATGGACTCGGCGCTTAAAATCCAGTGAAGAATTTCGTGACTTACCGATTATTTTAGTCACAGCCAAAGGCGAAGAAGCCGATAAAATTCGTGGTCTGGACTTAGGAGCCGATGATTATGTCACCAAGCCTTTCTCGCCTAAAGAACTGGTTTCAAGAATCAAAGCCGTTTTACGCAGAAGTGGAAAAATTCACGATTTAACACAAATTATATTTCAGGATATTGTGTTAGATACTAAACAACACCATGTCAGTATCAATGATAAAAAAGTAGACGTTAGTCCTACAGAATTTCGCTTGCTGAGTTTTTTTCTCACACACCCGGATAAGGTCTATAACCGCACTCAGCTACTAGACCAGGTTTGGGGACGTAGTGTCTATATAGAAGAAAGAACAGTCGATGTACATATTCGAAGGTTAAGAAAAATTCTTGCCAAATATAATCGTGAAGACTGGCTACAGACTGTGCGTGGTTTTGGTTACCGCTTCTCTGAGAAAAATAGCTGATGCAGTTTTGGAACAGCGATATACTACGCCTACTTATTGCCATCATCTTAGGCACCATTGTGAGTATTTTTACGGGGCAATTCACTTTTATACTACTGCTAATTTTAATTATCTATATTGTTCGCCAAGCGGTGGCGCTCAACCAGATTGAACGTTGGTTACGCACTGGTGCAAAAGCCAGCCCCCCCTCTCACAGCGGCATTTGGGGGGAAATGTATTACCATATCTTCCGCATTAAAAAAACCAATAAAAAGCGCAAGAAACAGCTTAGTCGTATTATTGAGCAATTCCGCAAATCAACTTCTGCCTTGCCTGATGCTGTTGTCATTCTCGGTGAGTATGATGAAATTGTCTGGTTCAATAATGTCGCAAAGCCGATATTAGGCTTAAAAAAAAGGGACAAAGGGCAACGTATCCCCGATTTAATTCGTACACCTGCCTTTATCGAATTTTTAGGCAAAAAAGACCCTGATGCAATCTTAAATATTAAATCTCCCGCTAATGAACAAATTACTCTGCAAATAAAAATAGTGACTTATGATAAAAATGCTCGTTTATTAGTGGCGCATGATATCAGCTATTTAAAAAACATCGAACGCATGCGTAAGAATTTTGTGGATAATATTTCCCATGAATTACGCACTCCTCTAACCGTATTAAAGGGGTACCTAGAAACACTTGCTGACATGGATGATGAGCGCTCCCCGCTGCTGACTCATTCATTTCAACAAATGAATAACCAGACACACCGCATGCAATGCTTAGTGGATGATTTATTGCTTTTAGCTAATCTTGAAACCCAAAAAATTAAAAATCAATGCGTTGAATTAAAACCATTACTGGCACAAATTTGTCAGGAAAGTAGCGCGTTAAATCCACTTAATAACCGCATTGAACTCTTTATTGATTCCAATATCAATATCTTTGGTAATGAACAAGAGTTGCATAGTGCATTTTCCAATTTAATTGTTAATGCGCTCAAGTACTCCCCCGAAGAATCATCCGTGACCGTGCAGTGGCACCAATCTGATCAAAATATTGTGTTGGACATAACAGATATGGGGGAAGGGATACCAGAGCTGGAAATTCATAAGATCACTGAACGTTTTTATCGGGTAGATGTCCAGCGTGAGCATGAAAAACGTGGCACTGGGCTGGGACTTGCAATTGTCAAACACGTACTTGTTCGTCACGATGCGCAGCTTAAGATTAGCAGTCAATTAGGCAAAGGGAGTTGTTTTAGTTGTGTTTTTCCAAAGAAGCGCTTTTGCTAAGGTAACTCGCAATAAATAAACTACCCAAAATGGCATAAATCGAATGAAAGTGTAACAACTCTGTTTGGGAACGCATGGAAAGTAAGCTCTGCTTACTGGAACCTCTCACAGCAGATCTGTTCGTCCATGTATTCCCAAGCAGAGCTTGGGAATACATGTTGCTTGCCATTTTTTTAGTGGGTGGGTTATTATTTGCGAGTTACCTAACGTTCTGCAGACTTTAAAATTGAAACTTTTCAACATTAAAGTAACCGTTTTCAGCAACACGGTTATCGAAAAAATCGGCCGATAGAAATCCATAACTGTGGTCATGCTTAGTATAAAATAGATGAGTCATTTAGTATTTTCTTCACCTACATCAGGATGCTTTACATAAAGTAGTCATATGCCTTTAGGCAAGGTATACTTTAAATAATTTTATGACTTTGTGGAAGCTTGAGAATGCCTATTGATATTTTAGCCACTTTACTCCTAACGACCGTCATTCAGTCACTCTTTGGTGTCGGCATTCTATTATTTGGTACTCCCCTACTCCTATTGCTAGGCTACGACTTTAGCTATACCCTCTCGGTGCTTTTGCCTATCTCAATTGCAATCAATATGTTGCAAGTCTTAAAACATTATACTTATATCGATTTAAGACTGTACAAAAATGTCTTGTGGTACAGTATTCCTTTTATCATTCTATTCTTATTTATTATTAGCAATATTCATTTTAATATTAACCTGATCATTGGACTATTTTTACTCTTTGTTGCTGGTAAAAACGTCTCACAGCGCATAGAAAATACTCTCACAGAAATAATGCGCTTTGAAAAAACATATCTAGTCTTGATGGGAATTGTACATGGCATTACAAACCTTGGCGGCTCATTATTAACTGCTTTGGTTCATGAGCAGAAACAAGCCAAAAATAGCGCACGAGTCACGATTGCAATTTGCTACTCCACTTTCGCATTTTTCCAGCTATTAACTTTATATCTCATCGGCTATGACGGCGGAATGACTCATTCAGACAATATGATGTTACTGCAAATATCCGTCATTGTTTTTTTACTCACTGAAGAATTTCTCTATAGTCAAATCAATAACACTAAATATAGACAATTATTTACTGCCTTCCTGTCTGTTTCTGGTACTTTATTAATCTTTAAATCTCTTAATTAACAATAATAATAAACTGAGAAAACTATGAATACTTATTTAAAACGTATTGCCAATTATTTTCTAATCGGAGTGCTTGCTTTTATCCCTGTCTTTGTCATTTTGCAGATTGTATTATTTATGCGAGAGTTTATCTCTGGCTCTTTTCAATTTGTTTATGGATATTGGGATAATTACTTAATCACCATTTCCATCTTTATCTTTAGTTTCTATGCGTTTGTCTATGTTGGCTACCGCTTAACAAAGGCTGGAGGATCATGGATCATTCGCTTAATTGACAATACTGTTAACCGCATCCCACTGTTAAATTCAATTTACCGTGTCACCAAAAAAGTCGTCAATATGTTTTCCGGACACGAACAAAAAGAGACCCGTGAAGTTGTTTTTACTGAATACCCTAAAGATGACGTTTGGGTGCCTGCTTATGTAACCAATAAGGTCGAGGATATGTATATCCTGTTTATTCCGACTTCTCCTAACCCCACGTCTGGTTTTACTGTCATTGTGCATGAATCTAAAATCGTAAAATCAAACATGAATATTGAAGAAGCTACCAGCTTTATAATTAGCGTAGGGGTTGATTTCAACCACCAGGATAACTTACAAAAACTAAAAGCAAAATAGTGGATTCGAATTTAAGACGGGGTATCTCGAAAGGGAGTAGGGGGAAGTTTTATTAGAAAAATCTGGCTCAATCCATGTTTGCCAGAGATCGAGATAAAGTGTTTCACAAAAACATGTTTTTGTACCCCAAAATATCAATACCTTCACAGTCTCAGAGTTTGGCAACGAGAGTTGTTATCCGTATCATTTTGGGTAGTTTATGTATTGCTTCTTATCTTAGGCAACTCGCAACACCCCCGCTGAAAATCAGGGAAACGGAGCTTAGCGAAGTGATGATTTTTAGTCCCTGAT
>CAZLLL010000022.1:0-15578 GCA_964560255.1 uncultured Methylomonas sp. | reverse complement strand
TCCAGCTCCCTTATTTTGCAAAGGAGTTGTCCCGTATTAAGTTGGTAGCCCGAAACAGCAATAAACAGAACTGTACACGCCAGCGAAAAAGTACCAGCCAGAAAATTAAAGATCTCAAAAAAGCTAGAATAGGTAAAATATACTCTTAATCAATACAATCAGCAATTGGAGAAATAAAAAAATGAGTGAATTCTGGATAAAAGTTGAAAAAACACTTTACTACTATTTTACTCAGCTGTTGAAAAAAATTAGACTTTTTCGCTGGAAACTTAGTAAACCCATTGCTGAAACGCCTGTATTTATATTAGGCTGCTCCAGAGCGGGAACCACTCTGGTGTATAAAACCTTTTCCGAATCCAGACAATTAGGGACTTTACACAAAGAAACCCATGATTTGTGGTCGTCATTGCACCCGCCTAAGGAAAAAAATTGGGACGGACATGAGTTGACTGCAGAAGATGCATCTGATCATGATCGTGCATTTATTTCACAGTTTTTTTACACACAGACAGGCACATTAACATTTGTCGACAAGAATAACCAAAATGGATTGTGCCTGCCTTATTTATTAGAATTATTTCCAAAGGCTCGGTTTGTCTATGTCAAACGAAGCCCAGAAGACAATATCAACTCCTTGATTGAAGGCTGGAGAAAAGCGGATGAATTTGCTAACTGGTCTGGATCGTTACCTGTTGATATCAAAATTGAAAATGGAGAGTTTACACGCTGGTGTTTTTTTATCGCCAAAGGTTGGCAACAATATGTCAATCGCTCTATCGAAGACGTTTGCGCCTATCAGTACCGGATTATGAATGAAGCGATTATTCAAGGTAGAGAGTTAGTCCCTGCAGCGCAATGGACTGAAATTCATTATGAAGATATTCTGCATAATCCTGTCAATGCGTTTAAAAATACCTTTTCTGCCTTAGGACTTGAGTTTGATGAACACATGGAACAGCATTGCAAAACAGTTCTGGAGCGGCCTTATAATGCATTTTCTGAAATCCGCACTAACAAATGGAAAGACGGGCGAAATGCAGAAAAAGTTCAGGCTGCTCTAGGCTCGGTAAATGAAATAGCCAGAAAAATGGGTTATTCAGCAACACCAGAGCATTAAATAATGATTGCTTCAATCGTCATGGCACTTATTGCTTGCTTAGGCTTAGGGCTTATTACTTTGTTGATCATATTAATTATCTATGCAAGCGACATCAAAAAGCTATTAGCAGAACCTATGCTGAGATACCCTATCGTTATCTTTGAAAGTGATGATTGGGGTGTCGGGCCTTTAAAACAAGAAGCAGCACTGGAAAAAATAAGCCTGTTATTGTCAAGGTTTAATGATAGCGTAGGAAATCACCCTGTTATGACTCTGGGGCTGATATTAGCTGAGCCAGACACAGATAAAATCAAGGCAAGTCATGATAAAAAATATCACAAAAAAACACTGGCTAATAAGCGCTATGGCCATCTTCTCAAAATAATAAATCAGGGAAGAGAGCAAGGTATTTATACTTTGCAATTGCATGGCATGGAACATTTCTGGCCAGCGTCTATTATGCAAAGTTATTCGACTCAGCTGCAAGTAAAGCAATGGCTCTTGAATACAGAAAAACAGAGCGAAGGCTTACCTTCTGAGCTGCAAAGTCGTTGGGTAGACAGCAGCACATTACCTTCGACTAACCATAACGTGGATGAAATAAATAATGCGATTGATGAAGAAATATCGCTTTATACAAAGCTTTTTGGAAATCCCCCAAAAGTCATTGTTCCCCCGACCTTTGTATGGACGGATGCTGTTTCGCTAGCATATTCCAAACACAATATAGAAGCGCTGATTACTCCAGGTAGACAAGGGATAGGCAGAGATGCGCAAGCCAAACTGATCTACAATGATAAAACTTTCTATAACGGGGAAGAAAGTGCTGAAGGCTTACTGTTTTTAGTTAGAAATAATTATTTTGAGCCTAGTTTAGGCCATAAGGCCAAAACAGTTATTCAGGCAATCCATGAAAAAACTCAATGCGCCCGCCCTGCCCTGCTAGAAATACATCGCTTTAACTTTATTAACCAACAGACAGACTGTAATGCATCTTTGCAAGAGCTTGAAATATTATTACAAATAATTCAAACTGATGTCACTGATATTCGTTTTATCTCAACTGAACAACTTACGACAATCTTAAAACTGGCTAATCAAGGCAAGCCATCAGGGTTTATCGTGAGCTCATCCATGCAACGTTTTAAAATCGCAATAGCAAGAATTAAATTATTTCTTCAATTTAAACGTATTGCCAAATATTCTGGCATAAATCTACTGTTAAAACTTTGTTAGCTTAGATTTGGGTCGTCCAAGACATCAATACTCCTGACTTAAATGGGCTTAATTCCTAAAACCGCCCACCTACCCACCTTAAGTAATTTGTAACCGTTCAGTCCCTCTCCTTATCAAGGAAAGGGGCTGAACGGCTACTCTTATCTTAAGGAACGTGCACGAAATAACTCGCAACATACCTACCCATCTCACCAGTCTTTTAGTCCTCCTTTTCCGTTGTAGAAATAGTTATATAGCCTGCTATGCGCCTATTTTTACGCCTTGAAGATGAACAAAAATCGGTAGTGACGACTATTGACTGTGCATAATATGGTAAATATATAACTCATTGTTTAATATTATAATAATTATTGCGTCAATGGGCTTTTCTTGGTAGTAATCTACATTAACAGCTAATAGAAGTCACCACCCAAAAATCCTGTGCAATATAGGTGTTTTTTTATTGAGAGTTACCTTATCCCTGATGTATGTTCTCACATTTTTCCTTGTTTTTA
Organism: uncultured Methylomonas sp.; assembly: GCA_964560255.1. Classification (GTDB taxonomy): domain Bacteria; phylum Pseudomonadota; class Gammaproteobacteria; order Methylococcales; family Methylomonadaceae; genus Methyloprofundus. Next base: position 12,749 of record CAZLLL010000022.1, on the reverse strand, counting down.
ATGCCATGGTAAATGAGGTGAAATGTAGTCGCAACGTTAAACATGCTGGGTTATGTTATTTCGCTGCGCTCAATAAGCTAACCCAGCCTACACGCTTTATTTCTAATAAAAATAAGCGATATAACATACTTTTAGATAAAAATAAGTCATATGCCTCACAAACAATAAACTTAATTACCGAGAGTAAGCTTATATTTATGATTTACCTTACTGTATTTTATGATATTTCATATTTATTTATTTAGTGGCCTAAAATTTGCTTGATAGATATAAGATAAGCTTTCCATTGTCACTTACATTGAGCGGGTCTATTGTCTGTTTTTTTATATTAAAAACACATTAATAATTAGAGTGTTATGGAAAGCAGTATAAATAATAAAATATAATATTAGAAATCTGGTATTTTTGACTGCATGTAACGCATTGATTTTAAATGATTCTACATAAGTCATTGAAACCTACTGAAATGAGTATAACCATTTGTTTTTAAATTAAAGATTAATCGAAAAATATAAAACCATACCCGCTCAATGTGAGTAATCAGGGCTTCTCGCATCGCTTTTGCTGTAATTCGTGTATAGGTCAAAGAGCCACTTTTCATTGAGGGGTCTGCCTGGGTTTGGCGATCAGCCAGAGATTTGATATCTTCACCCAGATTGAGTCGTTGATCTTCTGTTCTTCTTCGTCCACTTGCCCGGTAATTATCTATGCACCTGATGCCCTTTTCTTTCTCTTTCAATCCTTTTTGAATGCACTCTCCCCCTCAGCCCATCTCTCTTTCGGTCTTGCGGGAATTTCCATCAAAGTACTCTAACGCTAATGATATATGGGTAATGTATTCTCGTCTATGATGGCCTTTTAACCTTTTTACGACTTCTTTGATTAATCTTTTTTTCTCTAAATCCATCATTTGTATATTTGTCTTTTTGGGGGCGGAGAGAATAGTATACCTAAATCATAATCGCTGGGTATGATCGTTTCTTTGAGATCCCTTACTAGTGGAGAAGGGAGTAATCAAAGTATAAAAAATACTTTTTGAAGGCTGATTAATAATAAACCTTGCATTAATTATTAATACAAGTGATAATAATACTGATTATCATTTGTATTATGTTGTAATAAATTGACTCAGTGAATACTTATTCAAAGGCCAGAAAGATGAAAAATTCACGTTCAAATATACTATTTGCTTCATTATAATACCTTCGCCAAACGTATAGGCTAAGTTGAAATAATGTTTTTTAAAATTATAACCTATTGGTTTTATTAGAGTGAAAAAAAATCATTTTAGAAAAATAAGGTCTAAAAACCAAATTGGCGAAGGTATTGTCATTAGCAATGTGCTGCTCTGTGATTCATGCAGCATCAGAAGCGACATATGCAGGTGATACCCTGCATATACCTCATGCTGTCTATAAAGGATCCGTTTTCGATTTAGAAATGACCTATCAGGCACCTAACAAACTGCTGTTTAAAAAAGCGGAACTGGTTGCTGGAGAGCACCCCGATAACGAAGCAGTTAATATATCGGATGACCTTAATTTTTCTTTAAGTGAGATTTAGATTGGTGATCTAATCTTCCGGGCTGATGTTTCCGCTGTAGAAGGCAGTGCAGCCAAGTTTATTGCCACCGGCATTAGTCTGGTGGATGCGGAGGCTGTCTTTACTGACTCGCTGAATATCGCTTACTACAATCTGGCTAATCCTAAAACGGGCAATGATCAACTGGTGGTTTACGATGCTGCAAATAATAAGCATGTTGTGGTTAAAAATGATGTCATTCTAGGACGATGCAATTTTGTTTTTGGCGGTAGCTTAGATGGGGATAAGATTGTTTATCAATCTCGTAAATATGGTATTTTCCTTGATCCATCTAAGGAAAATGAACCTAGAACCGCTGCTGATGGGCGTGGTGGAGAGTTTGAATATGCTTTTTATTTTGACAATGCTTTCAAGCGTTACGACATAACGAACCCTTCGGCAGAAGCTCTGATATTTGATTCAGGGATGCTATCCCAGTCACTTAAAGACCAGGGGTTGGCGGTTATGAACGGCGAATATGATTTGTTTAATACTATTACCGATCCCGATAATAGTTATGTTGAAATTAAAGCTTTTGAAAAATTACCAGATGTGCTGCGTGGTGAGTCGGCGAGTGCCCTGTTACACGCGCCAATGCTGATTCGCTTATCTGACGGCAAACATACCAATGCGCATTTTGTAGCTACATTGTTAAATCAGCAAGGTGCCGTGACGGGTGTCCTGGCTTCCCATGATGCTGTACATAAAAAAGGAGTCTATCCTGAAAGTGGTGGAAATCAGTATAAATAATAAAAATATAATATTAGAAATAAGGAATTTTTAATTGCATGTAACACATTGATTTCAAATGATTCTACATAAGTCATTGAAACCTAATAAACTTAGTATAACCATTTGTTTTAAAATTAAAAGTTAATCGAAAAATATAAAACCATACCCGCTCAATGTGAGTCGTTACGTAGATACAAAGAGCATAGTGCTTACATTATCAATATGTATTCACGCAATAGAATCCCAGCCATGAACCTGCACATAAGACTCTTTTTTCTTACACCTTTATACCCCCTTCAACTGCCTTCATTAACTCAACCATGACGTTGATTGTTAATGAAATTACCTTCCTCTCCTTTTTAATATTACTTATACCTTGTGAAATCATTGAATCGCTCTTTTAAAGTTAAGCGAGACATGAGAGATGACAATATATTTTGCTTATTCTACTCACATATTCTTACCCACCGGTAACACTTACACCCACCTATAATTCCTACACTTTGATGGTAAACACTTATGCAATTTGATGCGCAAGCAGATATTTACGATAAACGCACTGGTCTGGGAGAAAAAACTGCCCAACATATTGCAACAGCTCTAGGAAAAATGATCCAACCGTATTTAACCGGGCAATTTTTAGAAATTGGAGCGGGTACAGGGGAAATTGGCTGTTGTTTACAAAGTCTTGGCATTCCCTATGCAGGCATGGATCTATCATCAGGTATGCTGGATGTTTATCGGCAACGCTATAAATCAGCGGATGATATTCCAGAATTAATTCAGGCAGATGCTAACGCAGCCTGGCCATTTGCAGAGCATTCGGTTTCTGTTTTTTTTAGTTCTCGGGCGATGCATCAATTAGATCATGATAATGTCCTGAAACAATTAGAACGACTGGCCGCCCCTGCTGGCGCGATACTAATTTTAGGTAATGTCAAACGGAGCAAAAAATCAGCTAAAGCCATTATGCGCAAAGAAATGCATAGGGTTTTAAATGAGTTTGGCCTGCAAGAAAAAAGCGGCCAAAGTAATCGTAAATTATTATTTGAAATTATCGAACAGCAAGGCGGCGAGCGACTTGCAGCCGTCACAGCGTCACGTTGGCAGGTCAGCCATGCAGCGATTGAATCCATTCAGTCGTGGAAAAGTGTAGATGGTATTGCCGGACAGGCAGTAGCACCTGATATTAAAGAAAAAATCCTAGATGCCGTTATTTTACGCGCACAAACAATATTTTCCGACTTGGAGCAAACATTGGAGGCTCAAGAAACCTACGAGTTAAACGCTATTAATCTTCCCTTTAACGAAAAATAAATAGATATAAAATCTACACGAATATGAGTAATGAATTATTAACAGAACTTGGCGCAGCTTTAATTAACGGCAGTTTAACCGACAAGTCGCTGCTAGAAAAAACGGCTGAACAGCCTGTCTTTAAAGTCCTTCCCAATGCGAATGTTATCAAAATTGGGGGTCAAAGTATTATTGATCGCGGTCGCGCAGCCGTATTACCCATTTTAGATGAGATAGTCGAAAATCTGCCGCATCATAAAATGATTATTGGGACAGGCGCAGGTACCAGAGCGAGACATGCCTATAGCGTGGGCGTTGATCTCGGTATGCCGACTGGGGTACTGAGTGTTTTGGGTACTTTTGTCAGTATGCAGAATGCGCGAATGATTCATTTTATGATGGCCAAACACGGTATTCCATTTATTGAGCCTATTCAGTTTCCGCAATTACCTCTCTATCTAGCCGAACGTCAAGCGGTGATATTTTTTGGAATGCCTCCCTACGTTTTTTGGCAGCGCAACCCGGAAATTGGACGTTTACCTGCACATAGAACCGATAGTGGCTCTTATCTTATCAGTGAAATGTTTGGTACGCGTTCGATGATTTATATTAAGGATGAAAATGGACTGTATACCGCCGATCCAAAAAAAGATAAACATGCAACTTTTATTCCAAAAATCACGGTGGATGAACTAAACGAACTGGACTTACCTGATTTAGTGGTTGAGCCACCGGTGCTTGAGTTTATGAAAAATGCAGAAGTCAGACGTGATATTCAAATTATTAATGGCCTGGTACCAGGTAATATTACTAAGGCACTGAATGGTGAGCAAGTGGGCACTATTATTAGCGCTGATTGATAACTATATATTTTATTAATGGTTTTTTAGTGCGAGTTTAGAAACCAGACTGTCTTTAAAGTAAACTTAACAACAAAAAAATGACTGATCAAACTGATAAACGCCATCATCTTAATTCTGTATTGATGCGCGAAAGTCTTATAGACAAAAAAGTAATGGCTGCCACGGAAGTTGAAACGCCTGTTATCCGTATGTTACCTGAAGCGCATATAGTCAAAATTGGCGCGAGCTCTATTATGGATCATGGTAAAGAGCTGACTTATCCTGTGGTTGAAGTATTGAGTGAGTTACTGGAAACTAAAAAGTTGATTCTTGGCGTGGGCGGTGGTCTGCGCAGTAAGCATGTATTTTCAATTGGCTGTGATTTAGGCTTGCCAACGGGGGCACTGGCACAGATATCTGTCACCGATGCACTGGGGAATGCACATATGCTGGGTGCGCTACTTTCTCCTTATGGGGTTGTAGCTATTCCGCCAGAAATTTTCGGGCATTTATTACCACTTTTTATACGCTCTGCGCCAGGTGTTATTTTTAATGGCGTTCCACCTTATTCTTTATGGGAACACCCTCCGGGTATTGGACGCATTCCTCCGCATAGAACAGATGCGGGTTGTTTAATTTTGGGTGAATGTTTCGGCTGTAAAACAGTTACTCTGGTAAAAGATGTCGATGGTCTTTATGACTGCGACCCAAAAACCAACCCGAAAGCTGAGTTTATTCCAGAAATCACTGTTTCTGAGATGCAAGAGCGCGAATTTAAGACTTTGCCTTTTGATGAGGTTCTGGTTGATATTCTCAGAACATCGCGATTGGTTAAACAATTTCAAGTAATTAACGGAACTAAGCCTGAATTAATTAAAGCGGCAGTAAATGGTGAGCATGTGGGGACTATTGTGCGGGCGGATGATTAACGACTAAAAAGTACTATTGCGAGATTCACTACCGTACACTTTTTAAAAGCTCTATAAAGCTTGATTTAAAAGGGCATTTAATATTACCTTAATAAAAACAATGAATAAATGAGTCATTTTTAGAGCTAAAACTGTTCAAATGGTATAAGCTAAAATGATTGAAATTCCATCTATAGCTTATTCTACAAGGGTTTTAGCCTTTTTAACAAGTGTACGGTAGTGAATTGCGAGACGGGGTATTTACCCCGTTTCAAACGTTTAGTGTGGATGTACACGAATAAATCTTGCTCTACATGGTTTATAGTAACCGTGGCTAATAGAAATGAATAGCCATTCAATTAATGAAGCTTTATATTTATTGTGTTAATCATGATAAACGTTATGGACGAGGTAAATACCCCGTCCGGCGGTCAACATACAATACTGTTAAATTAATGATAAAAACCAAAGCCATATCAACCCATGCATTTACCAACACTTGTTAATTTACAAGACATCAGCAAAACTTACGACAAAGATATTGTTGCGCTTAAAGCTATTAACTTAAACATTGCTGAGCAAGAAATTATCGGCATTGTAGGCGCGAATGGTTCAGGTAAATCAACGCTGTTAAAAGTAATCGCTGGAAGCTTAAAACCAGAACAAGGTTCTATCAAGATTTTTCAGCTTGATCTACAAAAAAAGACCGAGCAAGTTAAAAAACACATCAGTTATATTAGCCAGGACAGAGCACTCGACCCTGAAATGACTGGCAAAGAATTATTAAGCTATTTCTCGACTCTCTATAGTTTAGCAAACCAGTCTGCCAGACAGCGTTATCTGGAATTGGTAGAGACTTTTGCCATGGCTGATTTTATTGGCAGGCGAATAAATAGTTATTCCGGAGGTCAGGCACAGCGCTTACATCTGGCTATCGGTTTGATTCACCTACCTAGGCTATTGCTACTGGATGAACCCACTGCTGCGCTGGATCCTAAAGGTAAGGCTTTTTTCTGGAATTTTATACACGCTTATCAACAGCAGGGGCATACGATTATTATCGTTTGTCATGAACTGAAGAGTGTGCAGCGGTATTGCTCGCGTGTGCTGTTTATGGATAAAGGTCAGTTGATTGCGGATGCTACCCCTGATGCAATAATCCAATCTTTTGCTCAATCTGTACTGCATATCAAGGTGCAGTCTGCTTTAAAAAACCAGCAAAACTTAGAGGCTTGTTTATTGCAAAGTATTGCATCAGCCCGCTTTCAATTTAAAGCCCAATCAGTGTACATAGAAATAGATTCGGATGTTAATTTTGATCAGGCTCAGGTTCTAAAGGCAGTATTACAGGTTTTTCAGCAACAGCAACTGCCTGTAACTGAGTGTCGCTGGGAAGAGCCGGGGCTGGAAAATGCCTATTTTAAATTGACCGGAGAGAAAATCACACCGATTTCTGGCATGAAAAATAAGCAGAAAGGGAGAGGAAAACAGCGTTGAAATTTAATCATTTTGCAATTAGCTTCGCAGTCTTTAAACGCACCTGGATAAAAACCCTTAGGCGACCTGTCGCTCTGACGTTTTCACTGGTACAACCTTTAATGTGGATGCTGTTTTTTGGCTTTCTTTTTCAGCGCTATGCTTTAGAGGATTTACCCGCAGGTATACGATATCTGGATTTTCTGGTTCCAGGCATTTGCGCCATGACGGTTTTATTCGGTGCATCGCAGTCCGGTATTGAACTTATCAGAGATATGCAAACACGGTTTCTGCAACGAGTACTGGCAACGCCAGCCAGCAAACTGATGATTATGGCTGGAAAAATAACCGCAGATACTTCGCGGCTTATTATTCAAGCTTCTTTAGTCTTGCTATTAGGCTGGGCTCTGGGTGCAAACCTGCAATTTTCTATAGGGCCTCTACTAACCATGCTGATGAGTTTGCTATTATTTGCCATTGCTTTTTGTAGTCTTTCTTGCTGGATTGCCCTACGCGCACGCTCACAAGAAAATATGGCTACCTTTGTACATATCGTCAATATGCCGCTGTTATTTACCAGCACAGCATTGGTGCCTAGCAAACAAATGCCCGATTGGTTAGCCACTATGGCACAGTTTAATCCACTGTCTTTAGTCGTAAATAATTGTAGAGACGCATTATTATTTTCTCAAACGGCTGAACTACACAGCCTATTGCCACTACTGTTCATGGCAGGTCTGCTTTTTTTCTTATGTGCTATCACGCTAGGCTTTACCCGACTTGATTAATTTTATGCAAAACTATCTTTTAAAAGCCTGCTTTATTAGCTTATTTTTGCTGGCGAACCCCACACTTGCAGCCGAAAAAGTACTGTTGTATGCAGCGGCAAGTACAAGTTCGGCGATCACCGATATTATTAAACAATTTAAGCTGCAAAACCCAGATATTAAAGTGAAAGTTTCTTTTGCTTCTTCATCCACTTTGGCAAAGCAAATTGATGCTGGAGCACCCGCGCATCTTTATATATCAGCAAATCCTACGTGGATGGATTACTTACAGAAACGTAAATTGATTATCAATTCATCACGGCAAGATCTGTTAACAAATAAAATTGTCCTGATTGCGCCAAAGGGAAAACAACTTGCCGTCAGCATGAATCAAGATTTCGACCTCGCGAAAATATTATCTGGTAGACTATGCCTAGGCGACCCTGCGCATGTGCCAGCAGGGATTTATGCCAAACAGGCTTTAAGTTCATTAGGCTGGTGGCGAACATTAAAAAAACGTATTGTGGGAACGAAAGATGTTCGCGCAGCATTGGCTTTTGTGGAGCGTGGCGAATGCGCTGCGGGTATTGTTTATGCAAGCGATGCCCGCTCTTCCACTAAAATCGAACTGATTGCTGAATTTCCCAGTCAGAGCCATGACCCAATTGTTTATCCTGTCGCCTTGCTGGTTTCTGCAAGCGACTCAGCAAAACTTTTTTTACGCTATTTAAAGTCTGCCCCAGCTACTGCGCTCTTTAAAAAATACGGTTTTAGCACACAATAAAGGTGTTTATGTTTGATCTTTCTCCCGAAGAATATTCTGCCATGATGCTTTCCTTAAAAGTCAGCTTCTGGAGTGTCGGCATTATCTTGGTGCCAGGTATTTATATGGGATGGCTACTTGCCCGACGTAATTTTATTGGCAAATCGTTACTGGATGGCATATTACATTTACCACTCGTATTGCCACCTGTGGTCACCGGATATTTACTGTTATTGATGTTAGGACGACAAGGACTTGTTGGCAAATGGCTGTATCAACAATTTGATATTACCCTCGCTTTTAGCTGGCGTGGTGCTGTTTTAGCCACGGCTTTAATGAGCTTTCCCTTAATGGTACGCTCCATACGCTTATCTATATCCAGTATTGATATCAAATTAGAACAGGCTGCCAGAAGTCTGGGCGCAAGTGGTTTAAATTGTTTTTTGACGATCACCTTGCCTTTAGCCATACCCGGCATTATCACTGGCTCTATTCTGGCTTTTGCCAGAAGCCTAGGTGAGTTTGGTGCCACGATTACTTTCGTCGGTAATATCGAAGATGAAACACGTACCCTACCGCTGGCTATTTATACTTATATTCAAGTGCCTGACGGTGCGGCATCTGCGCAAAGGCTGTTGATTATTTCAGTGATACTCGCATTGGGTGCTTTATTATTTAGTGGGCTGATTGAACGCCGCGCAACTCATTGGCTAGGAGGAAAATAGTGCTATCTCTTGATATACAATTACAACGTGGTACTTTCGATCTTGAAGCCAGCTTTGCCCTGGATCAGCCAGTCACAGGGTTATTTGGCTCATCCGGTTCAGGTAAAAGTACCCTGCTAAATCTGGTGGCGGGATTGGCACATCCTGATAATGGCTGGTTAAAACTAGGTAATAAGTCATTATTTGACAGTCGTAAAAAAATCAATCTATCACCTGATAAACGTCAAATTGGTGTGGTATTTCAGGATAGTCAACTATTTCCGCACAAAGCAGTGAGCCAAAATCTGCTGTACGGTTATAAACGTACCGCAAAAAAGCAGCGCCGCTTTGAAATGGCAGAAATTGTGGATTTGCTGGAAATAGGCCATTTATTAAAAAAATGTCCCACGCAACTTTCTGGTGGTGAAAAGCAGCGAGTCGGCCTAGGACGCGCATTACTAGCTTCACCGCAGTTTTTATTATTGGATGAGCCATTAGCCTCATTAGACCGAGGGCTGAAAGGGCAAATACTGCCTTTTCTGAAACGTGTCAAAGATGAGCTGGAATTGCCGATGGTGTATATTAGCCATTCCATGGAGGAAATTCTACATTTAACGGATCATCTGGTCGTCATCAATAATGGCCGTATATTGGGTACAGGACATTTTTATGATGTCATTAAAGCAGAGGCCGTACTCGGTGTGGCCAATTCAATGGGACTGGAAAATATCATCACCGTAATAATTACTGGCCACGATAAAGAATCAGGACATACGGTTGCCCAGATTCAGGGAAACAAACTATTACTGCCGTATTCTGAAAAATTTTCTATCAATAAGCGTTATTATATTTCAATTCGCTCCAGTGAAATCGCCATCGCAAAACAGCATATTCCACATATTTCCATACAAAATCAGCTTAAAGGCAAAATTATTCACTGCACAAAAAGTGCCTCATGCGTGGCTATTCATGTTGATATAGGCTCAAAGGTTGTCGCTGATATTACCCCAAGAGCGTATACTGAATTGGGATTGCAACAAGGGGATGATATTTATTGCCTTATTAAGGTACATTCTTTTGCTTTTTTGGGAAGTGTAGGAAGTTAGAGCATGAAGAGGTGTGATTCCTATGTCGCTTTGATTGCGAGACGGAGTAAATACCTCATCCAGCAACAGTCGTATAAATCGGGAATGCTTTTCGTAGGTTGAGGTGAGGCACGAACCTAGGAATGGGAATTGCACAACTTATTCAACTCCCATTCCATAGAATGCACCCTACATTAAAAGCCTCATTGAAAAGTGTATGAATATTTAAGTCGCAGAACACAATAGATTTAACACCCTAGCACGAACCCCAACATTAATGGCTTATGATATATTTTATTGAGTTTCGTACCTCACTCACACCCAGCCCGCTTTCTTAGCCTCGCCTTTATAGAATGACACCCGCATATCAACTGACTGATATTCAGTTTTCTTACGAAAAAACATTGGCCTTAGCGATATCTGAGTTAACGATTCCAGCCGCCAAAGTTACCGCGTTAGTCGGCCCTAATGCTTGTGGAAAAAGCACCTTACTTAATTTGCTGGCATTTTTACAACCAATACAGCGGGGGAAAATCGCATTTTTTTCTGCACCAATCACTAAAAAAAATACAGCCCCAGCTATCAGAAAAGTGGCCTTTTTACCTCAAAAACCTTATATGCTTAGAGGAACAGTCGCAGATAACCTCAAGTTAGCATTAAAACTCCATAGCATAAAAGACAGCCACTCGGAACGCTTGCAATCATCTTTAGCTAAACTAAATATTGCGCATCTTAGCCAGCAACAGGCAAATAAATTATCAGGCGGTGAGCAACAGAAAGTGGCTTTGGCACGTGCGATAATTACCCATCCAGAAGTATTAATCCTGGATGAACCTTTTAGTTATCTGGATCACAAAAGCGAGCAAGAACTAGAGAAATTTATTCGTTTGTATATAAAAGGCAACGATAAAACCTTGATATTTAGTACCCACAATCGCCTACAAGGGCTCGCTATAGCTGATAATGTCATTTCTTTAGTCAAAGGCGAGCTAGTCAAAAGCCCATTAATCAACCTATTTCACGGGACATGTAATAAACAGATATTTGATACGGGGAAAATTCAAATCATACTCACGGATGAGGCTAGCCACTATCAACATATTTCTATAGACCCTACGGAAATCGTTTTATCCAGAGAGCCTATTATTTCTAGCATGTGCAGCCAGCTCAAAGGAAAAGTGACGGCTATTGCTGATGAAATGGGTGGTATTAGAGTCACCGTTCGTTCAGGCGAGTTGTTTCAGGTTATCATTAGTTATCAGGAGTTTAACAAACTGGATATTTGTTTGGCTGAAAAAATGTGGATTAATTTTAATGCCAAATCCATACTGGTTTTTTAGGAGTATCAATGGGGTCAGAGTGCAATACCGCTTCCAGTTGATAGTTAAAGTTATGAAAATTCGTAACTACTCAGGCTATGATTTATTGGGCTGTAGCGGTTTTGGTACTTCATTTTGGATCATAAAGGCAGAGAAATAGACATTTTTTAACTGTTCAGCTGCTTTTTATGCCACAAATATCCCTACAGCCTAGGAAACAATAGCCTGAGTAGTTACGAAAAATCAACTACCACGCTTATAACAACACCTTCGCCAAAGTAAAAACATGCTCATTTTGTCAAATTTTTAACATGTAAACTATTGATTTACATAGATCGAAAATTGATGTTTTTGGCACAAATCAAAACTGGCGAAGGTATTGTTATAAAACGTGGTTTAAATTCGGCCTAAAAGGCCGTCCTCAGCAAAACCTCAAGAGCCTTGCTGAAGTAAGATTGCTGATTATAACGGATTCTGTTGATGGTGTAAGTATTTGATATATTTATCTTAAGGGCGTTAATCCTTGAAAAATGAAGTCTTGGTTGTCTGCAATGAATAGCTTAATTATGGTTCCTAGCCTTTTGAAGAATAGATAAAAACCTGTAACACAATGATTTAAATATATTACTATGCAAAAACATCTATCAACAGAAACCGTTAGAATCAGAAAACTTACAACAACTACCGTCGTGAACGGAAGGAGTGCTAAGCATAAATACGCTGCCAGAGTATAACCCTGCGCAACTTATTTTGATCAGGCCGGTAAACTATCAAATAGTTAGCTGGCTTGCACACAAGCTCATCCTCAAACTCTGGGTAACACCAAAGAAAGAGGGCTTGATCTTGTTACAGGAGAGAGAACTTCTGCACTTTAGACTTAAACTCTAAGGCTGGATTCCAATTGCGTTACTTGACGGCGTGCCAGTGCCAGGTTGCCCCGCACCTTATCCAGCACGACATAGATAAACATGCCTTCATAGCCTGATGTGGGACGGATAATATGCCACTGAGTGCCTAAAGTGATTAAAATATCCTCAATCTCTTCTTTCAAGCCTAGGCTTTTCATAGTCCGCAGTTTAGCGCGAACGACTTCGGAATTACCCGCAGCAGCCAGCTCCATGTCTATACCAGAACCTGCGGATGCCAGCAACATGCCACTGTCATCGACAATGGCGGTAACGATTGCGCCGTCTATAGCTGACAGCAATTGGGTGACAGTTTGTTTTGCACTACTCATAAAATATTTCCTGTTAAAATAATGGCATAAAGAACTAGT
>CAZLLL010000021.1:12482-15976 GCA_964560255.1 uncultured Methylomonas sp. | reverse complement strand
AAACAGCCAAGTCTGTGACTAAGGTTGCGCGCGTCGTATTTCTATCCCGACCACCGTTGGAGTTACTGGTGATTCCTTAGAAATGAGCACGAAATAACTTAAGCAACTTGGACGTGAGGTTTTAGCCTCGCCCGGCCCAATGCGGGACTAAAGCCCCACTTCCAGCTTGATAGTTGTTGACTTTACTTCATGCACATTGCTTAGCAGGCTACGTAACTATTTCTACAACAGAGGAAGATGGATAAAAAGACAAGCGAGAAGGGGGCAGGTTATTTATTGCGAGTTGCTTATGACTTAATAACGGAACAATAACCCCTTCATACCGACAACCGTAACTTTACAGTATTGAGATTATGTATATCAAACAATTGGCACGACTACGCACTGGCATGATGGCTATCAGCCTTATTTCTTTGTCTGCTTGTATGGTAGCGCCGATAAACGCTGACCTTGACCAACTAGCCAAAGGCAAAGGCTGGCTAGGCGATCTAAACAATGTAAAACAGCTACAAAAAGAAGGCACCACAGCTATTGAATTTAATACCTCAGGAGAGAGCATTGTCTGGCTTGACGGCTTGCAATTCGAGTCGGGCAGCATTGAGTTCGATGTCAAAGGCAAGAGCACGCCGCGCCAAGGCAGTTTTATTGGTGTTGCATTTCGAGTGCTCGACAAGAAAGTACACGACGTGGTGTATTTTCGCCCATTTAACTTCAACGCCACAAACCCTGAAAACAAAGCTCACGCTGTCCAGTATATGTCTGAACCACAATGGCCCTGGTACAGGCTGCGCGATAATAAGCCAGGACAATATGAACAACCCATTAACCCGGCACCCAATGGCGATGCCTGGTTTCATGTCAAACTTATTCTGGAAAACCGCCAGGTAAAAGTATTCGTCAATAACTCACCAAACGCCTCGCTGGTGGTCAACGAGCTCACAGACCGCCCGGCAGGTTCTGTTGGTCTTTGGTGTAACGGCTACGGTGTCGTCGCTAACCTTAAGGTCACCCCTGCCAAATAGCCGCAGCTGATGATTGACCAACAGTCCATTCATAAACCCGAGTACATCATGAAAACACCTTTATTAAAACCCACTACGCTACTGCTATTTCAATTGTTAGCCGTTGGCTGTTCTCAGGCAGAACTAGCCGTCCCCCCCGTCACTGGCACCCCTTTTGACGCTGACAAATGGGACTTAGTCGGTAATGCCACAACTGAAGAGTACCTTGGTAAAAATGCGCTGAAGCTCGGTGCTATAAAAACCGGGCAAATGATCGGCATCGGTTCAGCAACTCTGAAAGATAATACCTTCACCACCGGCATCATTGAATATGATGTCGCTTTTGATAACACTCCCGCCTATGCAGGATTGAAGTTCCGTATTCAACCCAACCAAAATCATGAACGGTTTTATATGCGTGCGGAAGAGTCCGGCAAACCAGACGCCAATCAATATATGCCAGTCTATAACAATATACCCAGCTGGCAGTTGTATTATGGAGATGCTTACGGAGTCCCATCAAGCTATGACTTTAATCAATGGATGCATGTGAAAGTAGTGGTTGCCGAAAAGCTCGCGGATATTTATATCAAAGATATGCAAACCCCCGCGCTCACTGTGCAACTAAAACAATCAGCAAGGCCAGGCACAGTGGGTTTATGGGCACTTAACTTTGAAAAAGGCGATGTCCACTTTGCTAATTTTAGCGCCACACCGATAACAAACCCTAGCATTATTGGCACGCCCAAAGCTGAAAAACAAGCGCAACCCGGCACCATCCCTGTCTGGTCAGTCTCAGAAGTTTTTGATGAAAAGCTGTTAGAGGGAAAAACCACGCTGACACAAGATTTCAAGCGTTATATCAAAGGCAAGCAACATGCTCTTAAATATATACTGCTCAATGCTGAAGCAAGCGGTATCACTAATCTGGCACAAATCCAGGGGATCAAAAAAGCTCAGGATACTGTCTTTACCAAGGCCGTCATTAACTCGGAAACTGCGCAGATCAAGAAACTTGAATTTGGTTTCAGTGATAAAGTCAAAGTTTACCTCAATGATCAGCTTCTTTTTGCAGGCAGTGATGCAGAACGTTCCAGAGACTTTAGCTTTTTAGGCACAGTGGGATTTTATGATGCGCTCTACTTGCCGCTCAAAAAAGGTCAGAATGAACTCTTATTTGCGGTCACAGAATCGGTTGAAAATCCTAATGGCTGGGCTGTTCAGGGAAGATTTGAAAACATGCAAGGAATCACCTTCAAAAGAAAATAATAGGCTCTATCAATAATTAGAATCAGGTACAACTTTCAGCTACACATTTAAGGTGGGACACTGTATCTAGGGGTATGCACCGCATACCTTAGCGCTGAGGAAGGTACTCGGATGCGTCACTGCCATTAAGTTAAGACTTTTTTTAATGTACAATCAATACGTTGTATGTAGGTTGGATTAGCTTATCTAGCGTAGCGCAGATAACGTTATCCGACATGTTGGATAATCAAGCATGTCGGATGACGTTTTTTAATGCTTCGCAATAAAAAATCTTATCCAACCTACGTTGTCATTCATTGTTTAATATTAGAGTTGTTCTTTTGAATAGTTATTTTGAATCAATTAGTTATATATTTTAGGTGTACTTATTTTCATGAAAATTAGATAAAAATGAATTTTATAGGATTTTATTGGAAATTTGTATTTTTAACCATTTGATTTAAAAAGGTTTATATTTTTTTATTTAAAAGAACAACTCTATTATTTTATTCCTTAACTTAATGGCAATGACGCGATGCGTACCTTACTCTGATGTCCTGCTTTAAATGCATGGTAAATTTTCCCCTGTTGTATTGAGTCAATAGCCCAAAAAACCACGCTTCCATTTCAATTGCCCGCCACTCGCTTATGTTAATTTCTCACAGCCATTCATTTATTTTTTTCCATGTTGCCAAAGTTGCAGGCACCAGTATTCGACATACCTTGGCGCCTTATACTCAAGAGCCTGAACACTTTAAAATCAAGCGTCCCGTAAAAACGATTAATGGCGCGCCCAACCCCATGTATCAAATGTGGGACTCGATGGTTAATCACGCAACGGTCAAACAAACCAAGCGGCAATTTCCAGAAGAATTTACACGTTATCAGACTTTTGCCTTTGTGCGCAACCCGTGGGATTGGCATGTGTCAATGTACCATTTTTTGTTAAAACAACCCGAAAATCCCCACTACTCTGTGATTAAAGCAGCGGGGAGCTTTAGACATTATATGGACTGGGTGGTCACAGAAAACAAACCGTACCCAAAGGGAGCAACCCGGCTACAGAAAGCCATGCTTGTCGATGAGCACAACAACATAGCGGTTGATCATATTGGGCGTTATGAAAATCTGGCGGCCGACTTTAAAAAAATTACTGAAAAGATCGGCATAGAAGTCTCACTACCGGCCTTAAATCGTAGCTCGCATCAAAACTATCAGGATTATTATGATACCTATACTGAAAAA
>CAZLLL010000021.1:0-12382 GCA_964560255.1 uncultured Methylomonas sp. | reverse complement strand
AAATCGTAGCTCGCATCAAAACTATCAGGATTATTATGATACCTATACTGAAAAATTGATCGCCAAACATTTTGCGGAAGATATTGATGTCTTTGAATACACCTTCAAGTCGCGATAGTGAAGTTATTTAGCCACTGGAAAAATCTATGTTTTTAACTAATCTGGTCATTCTGGGCAGTGTTTATCTGAGTAAACAACTGTTTCATGCACATACAGCCGATAAACCAGCATCAGATTCAGACTCAGTTGTAGAAACTGCCAGCGCTGAACAGCAGATAGCCAACCCAGAGCACTCAGAACGACAAGTACACCAATATTATGCACGCACCAGCGGACTTTCTATCGCGCTCTTCTCAGCAGGGTATTTCTTATACCCACCACTCACGCTGGTCAATATCGCGTTAATCAGTTATACCTCAGTGCCTATTTTGCAGCGGGCTATTGCAGACCTACGTCTTCAAGGAAAAATTAACAACGATGGCTATAGCGCCCTGATAGCCGTACTAACCTTGGGAGCAGGGAGTTACCTTGCCGCTGCCACACATAACCTGCTGTACCATGTCAGCGCTTATCTGGTTGCACAGAGTAAAGCAGAAACCCATTGCTTGACCGCCCAAGTCTATCACCCTGTTCCTGATAAGGTCTGGGTTATCGTTGATTCGGTAGAGACACAAATACCTTTGGAGCAGCTGCAGGCAGGTGACGTTGTTATGGTCAGCACGGGTGAATCTATTCCGGTTGACGGCCTTATTATTACCGGTAGCGCATTGATTGACCAGCAAGCACTCACTGGTGAAGCCAGGTCTCTGGATAAAATTCAGGGCGACAGCGTTATGGCTTCCACCTTTGTACTGGAAGGGCGTATTGGTGTGCAGGCTTCACACAGTGGAGCCGCCACCCGCATTAGCAAGCTCAATGACTTACTCGAGCAGACTCAGGATTACAAAACCCAGCTGCAATTAAAAGGTGAGGGCTGGTCAAACCAAATGGCATTGCCGATAATGGCTAGCAGCGCGGTGATGATTCCTTTTCTGGGAACCGGTGCCGCTTTAGCTTTGTTATTCAGTGCGCCCATGAATACCGTGCGCGCTATGTTGTCTGTGCAAACCTCTGCACATATGCAACGCACCTTAGAACAGGGGGTACTACTCAAAGATGGACGGGTGTTGGAAGAATTACCCCGCATTGACACCCTCTTATTTGATAAAACTGGCACGCTGACCGAGTCACATCCTGAAGTGGTGGACATTATTGCTTGTGCTGACCTAGAGACAAACGCTTTACTGGCTCTGGCGGCCGCCGCTGAACAGCGCATGCAACACCCTATTGCCAATGCGATTGTTGCACAAGCATTGGCACAACAACTGCTAATACCCGAAGTGGAGAGCAGTCATTACGCATTGGGTTTAGGTGTCAGTGTACAAATCGCTGGACAAACCATTCTGGTGGGTAGTCAGCGTTTTATTCAGAAACAAGCGTGCATTCCGCAATTACCAGCCGTGCTTGAACAGGCGCGACAAGCCGCCATTGGACATAGTTTTATTCTGCTGGCGGTCGATGGCGACATTCAAGGCGCGTTGGTCTTAAAGCCCAAGCTACGCCCAGAAGTTCCGCAACTCATCAAGGCATTACAACAACGTGGTTTCCAACAAATCGCTATCGTCTCTGGCGACCAGCAAGCACCGACTGAACAACTGGCTAACAGCTTGGGCATAGACGCTTATAGCGAAGTCTTACCACAGGACAAAGCACTGCTGGTCAAACAACTACAGGCACAGGGGCGACGAGTCTGTTTTGTCGGTGATGGTGTCAATGATGCTATCGCCATGAAACAGGCGAATGTGGGCGTGTGTATGAATAATGCTTCCAGTCTCAGCCATGAGATGGCGCAAATCGTTCTGTTACAAGACAGCCTTGCCCCTTTGGATGGCTTATTTGACACAGCGACTGAATTGGATAAAGACTTGAGTCGCAACCTGTATTTCTGGGTGGGCTTTGGTGCTGTAAATGCACTGGCGGTTCCTTTACTGGCATTCAGGCCCTTACAATCAAGCTTGCTGTATGGTGCTGCCTATACGCTGGGCTTGCTCCAATCCAATCGGGCTTGAAGTCGGTATAAAACACGAAAATTTGTCGAAATGGTTTTCACCCGGAAAAAATTAACCAAGAGGAATATATTGAAAAAAATATCTATTTATCAAGGCAAACAAAGCTTAGATAATGCTAATGTCAATATTGTTATTGATGTTCTACGTGCATTTACGGTATCTGACTATGCCTTTCAACAAGGAGTTAAACACATTATATTAGCAGCAAATAACAGCCAGGCATTCGCTCTGCGTGATGAAAATACCTATTTATCGGGCGAGAAAAATGGCTATAAAATAACAGAATTTGATTATGGAAATTCTCCCTATGAATTAAGTCAAGCTAATTTACAACATAAAACATTGGTACAAAAAACCACTAATGGTGTTGCGGTAACGTTAGACTCATTAAATGCTACATATATATTCGTCACGGGATATAGTAATGCATTTACAACAGCAATGCATGCATGTCATTTAGATGCTTGTACGAATATTAATATTATTGCATCCCACCCAAGTGGTGATGAAGATTTAGCATGTGCTGAATATATTAAAAAAATTATTCTAAACGATTATGATGATTTACAATCTTTAGAGGAAGAAACTGTATACCGAATTTTAAATTCAAAAGCGGCTAGTAAGTTTCAGGATGAAAAAAACAAAGAATTTTCAATTCTAGACCTTAGCTTATGCGCAGTAAAAAGCAAAAATAATTTTGTCATGAAAGTTGAAAATAAACAATCCATGGTTACCATAGTAAGGGATATTATAAAATGAATTTAAATTTACCCAATAGGTCTGTAAAACCAAGAGTTAATGGCTTAAATATGTTAATTGATAACGGTTATCCACTAAACTATTTTCAAGATGTAATCGAAAGTTTTTCAGAACATATCGACTTCGTTAAGTTTGGCTGGGGTACATCCTTAGTCACTAAGGATATTAAGAAAAAAATATCTATCTTAAAAAGTAATGGCATTGATTTTTGCATGGGTGGAACATTATTTGAAAAATATTATCAGCAAAATAACACAGAGGGATATAAAGCATTTTTAGATCATTATAGCTGTCATTTTGTTGAAATTTCCAATGGTACGATTGATATGCCTAATAGCAAAAAGGCCGAATATATTTATGATTTTGCAAAACATTATCAAGTTTTCAGTGAAGTAGGTTCGAAAAATACCGTCCGATCGGAAAATATGCCCCCCAGTGAGTGGGTAACATATATTAAAGAGGATTTTTCGGCAGGTGCTAGCAAAGTCATAACAGAAGCTAGAGAAGGTGGTAGCAGTGGAATTTGCAAAAGTAATGGACAGCTTAAATACGGATTAATTAATGATATTATTCAGTCTGGATTTGATATCGATAAACTAATATTTGAGGCACCCAGTAAACCATTACAGGTATTTTTTATTGAAAAAATTGGTATTAATTGTAATTTAGCCAATATTGCTTTTGCAGACATTGTAAGTCTGGAAACCTTACGTTTAGGGCTAAGGTCTGACACCTTCTATATTGACAATAGAGTTGAGGAAGAAGAATATGCGGAGTGCTAATAATGTCTTTCATTTAGCTATACCCTGTGCTGATTTAGATCAAGCTTATGAGTTCTATGTATTAGGTCTCGGCTGCAAACTTGCAAGACGCTATGGCGATCGAATTACCTTAAATTTTTTTGGTGATCAAGTGGTTTGCCATAAGTTCCCTGAAGAAGTTGAAGCAATTCCAAAAATGTACCCAAGGCATGCCGGCATTACATTTTACAATGAACAAGAGTTTGATAATTTATTAACACTGGCTAAAGAAAAAAAATTACCTTTTTTTAAAGAAGTTTTTATTCGATTTTCTGGAAAAAAGGAAGAACACCGTAGTTTTTTTCTAATTGACCCATCTAATAATTTGCTTGAGTTTAAGTACTACGTTGATCCAGATATGATGTATTAAAAACCTTAAGATAAAAAATTTATACTTATACTTATACTCGATGTTCCAGTTTTTGTAGTATGTTGATTTTATTATCTATTTTTGATTTCGATAAAATTAAGTTTACCTTTAAAATCAATGCACTAACTTTTATTGCAACAAAATCTAGGTGCCTTCAAGCCCAGATATAGCTGGAAACTGGAACATCGAGTTATACTAAGCCTAACATCTTCACAAACTTTTGTTTTAGGAAAATGTATTTTTATATGATCAATAGCCTTTTTTGACTCGGCTATATTATTAAACAGGATACAATATTATATGATAACAAGCGGTTTAATTATTATCGGAGGAATAGCGCTAGAAGGCTATCGTCGTTTTCGTAAAAAAAATACAACAAATAGTCCTGTAGATAAAGCATCTGATAAAATACAACACCTGTCTTCTCAAAAAAAAATTATAGAAGCTCCTGAAATAAAAAATGAAATAAGCTCTGAAGAACAGGCAATAAACCGAAAATCAAAACTGTTTATTAGTTCATTTTGTATGACTGGCATTGCTACATTAATAAATCCGTCATTGGCTATTTTAAATTTACCAATGGCCTTATATATCTTAAGGGATGTTTATCGGGGTAGCTATAAATCGTTAATAAAAAAGAAACTGAATGTTGACACCTTGGTGGCGACTATCAATACAATATTATTACTGAAAGGTATGTATTTAATGAATAACATCTATCTGATGTTATATTTGCTTAACCGAAAGTTAATGCTCAAGTTAAAGCATCAGTCTGAAAATAGTATTATTGATATTTTTAAACAACAACCTCGCACTGTATGGATCATCACTAATAATGTGGAAACTGAGGTTTCTTTTGACAGCATTAAGAAGGGTGATATTGTTGTGGTAAATTCAGGGGGAAAAATTCCAATTGATGGAACAATTGCTCAAGGCGTGGCCACTGTTGATCAACATTTACTAACAGGCGAATCTCAACCAGCGGAAAAAGCAAAGGATGATCAAGTCTTTGCCATGACTATTGTACTATCAGGGCGTATTGAAATTAGTGTCGATAAAGCAGGTGATCAAACCACCGCGTCACAAATCGTAAAAATCCTTAATGAAACAGTCAACACCAAAACCGAACAAGAACTATGGTCTGAAAAAATCACCAATAGAAGTGTTCTTCCCATGTTTTTATTAACGGGGGCTAGCTTACCCTTCTTAGGTTCTGTTGGTTCATTAATTATCCTAAACTCACATTTTCGTTATCGCTTAAACATCATTACCGCAGCTAGCGTATTAAATTTTCTCAACTTGGCAGCAAAGAAAGGTATTTTGATTAAAGCGGGGCAAACTTTAGAACAAGTCAATCATATTGATACCGTTGTTTTTGACAAAACCGGAACACTTACGATTGAGCAACCTATCGTTGGAAAAATATACTGTGAGCTTTATGATGAAAATACCGTACTCAGCTATGCCGCCGCCGCCGAAGAAAAACAGTCGCACCCTATTGCAAAAGCTATTTTAGAAGAAGTAAAGCACAGAGAGCTCAATACCCCAACACTGGATCAATCAGAATATCATGTTGGCTACGGCATTATTGTCTTTATTAATGGACATAAAATTCATATTGGTAGTGAACGTTTTATGCGCATGGAGAACTGCATTGTCAGTTCTTCAATTCAGCAGGCACAGGAGGCTTGTCATGCAGAAGGCCGTTCATTGGTCATGGTTGCCGAGGATAATCAAGTCATTGGTGCAATTGAACTGATCATTACAGCACGACCAGAAGCCGCCATGATTATTGAAGCATTGCACCAATCAGGCATCTCTGTCTGTATTATATCCGGTGATCAAGACGGGCCTACCAAGGCCTTAGCAAGGCAATTAAATATCGATCATTACTATGCTGAAGTACTACCCGAAAAAAAAGCAGATCTTATTGCTGAGTTACAGCAACAAGGACGTTCAATATGCTATGTGGGGGATGGGATTAATGACTCCATTGCTTTAAAACAAGCCAATGTGTCTGTTTCATTATCCGGCGCTTCGAGTATCGCAGTGGATAGTGCGCAAGTTATTCTGATGGATGGAACACTGAATCAATTAACGGAACTATTTCAGCTTGCCAAGGATTCTAAAGACAATATAAAACTCATATCAAAAGGGGTCATTATTCCTTGCGCCGTCAACTTTGCGGGTGCTTTTTTTCCTGCCTTTACACTTTTAGATTCAATGGCACTCAGTGTCGTTAGTATAGGAGCAGGGTTTAGCGGAGCAACCTTGCCATTATTGAACTATAAAAAAACAGAAGAACCACTCGATAAATAAAATACTCTATTAAGTATGGTGCTATTGTGGGCATGAACAATATTTCTAGCCTCAGCCATAAGACGGCACAAACCTGTTACAAGATAGGCTTGCGTCAATCCAATAGCAGATCTTATTTTAGATCAACAAACTCTTTACACAGGAATGAGCTATGATTCATTTATTATTAATTGGCGGCGGAACGGCAGCCGCTTGTGCTTTCTCATTTTTGCGTACACGGTATATAGAGGGTCAGGACGATGAGCAGGAAAAAAACAGTTTATCCGTTGTTGAACAGCACCATCAGGACATGCAGCAACGCCAAGAAGAAGCGGGCTATGATCTAAAAGTATCGACGCTGGCAATGGGTTTAACAGGCACGGCTCAACTAGTCTACCCGCCTTTGTTAGTCATTGGTGTGCCGATGACCATTTACAGTTCATGGCCTATTTTTATTGATGCCTGGAAAGGCATACATAAGGAAAAAAAATTACGCTCTACGATTATTGATAGTATTAGTATTGGTGGCGCACTGGTCACGCACTATTATTTTACAACCTCATTGGTTAACGTGGCCTATTTTATCAGTCAGAAAATTGTCGTCTCAACGGAAGAGCAGTCAAATCAGCAATTACTACAGTTATTCAATACTCACCCTCGTAGCGTCTGGTTATGGGTCGACCAGACGGAGCTAGAGGTGCCTTTTGAAGAAGTCGAAATAGGTCATATTGTCGTCATTCATGCTGGCGAAACCATCCCTTTCGATGGCAAAGTGGTGGAAGGTTTGGCAACAGTTGATCAACATATGCTCACTGGCGAGTCACAACCACAAGATAAAACACCGGGTGACAAAGTGTTTGCGAGTACCTTATTGATCGGTGGCAAGCTGTTGATTCATGTAGAACAAGCAGGGAAAGATACCGTGGCCGCCCAAATCGGAGATATTTTACAAAATACAACAGATTATAAATCAACTGTTGAAGCCAAAGGCATTCAAATTGCGAATCGCTTAACATTGCCGACCTTATGTCTCAGCGGTACCGCTTTGTTAACGCTTGGGCCATTAAGTGCCATTTCAGTGACTAATTGTAATTTTTCTGACATTATGCGTATTGCCATTCCTTTAGGCGTGCTTAACCATTTAAGCTTAGCGACCGAAAAAGGCATTTTAATCAAAGATGGAAGAGCTTTAGAACTATTAGCTGATATTGATACAGTGGTCTTTGATAAAACCGGGACACTCACACAAGAAGAGCCTTGTGTGGGGCAGATATACCGTTGTGGACAGTATAGCGAAGAGGATATTTTATCATTCGCCGCTGCTGCTGAGCATCGTCAAACCCACCCTGTGGCAAGGGCTATTTTAAAAGCCGCTGCACAGCGTGAGTTAGCTGTCAAAGAAATTGACCAAGGCCACTACGAAATGGGCTATGGTATTAAAGTGCAGATTGCCGAGCAAACCATTCGGGTGGGTAGCAAACGATTTATGCGTATGGAAGGAATTAATATTCCCGATGTTGAAGCAAGCTGGACGGCAGCGAGTCACGCCGAAGGACATACACTGGTTTATCTCTCTATTGATGCGCAATTAGAAGGTGTGATTGAATTGCATGTTATCTTGCGCCCAGAAATACCTGAAATTGTCCAACAATTAAAGCAGCGCGGTTTAAAACTGTGCATTATTTCAGGTGACCACCAACAACCCACAGCACGACTAGCGAATAGTTTAGGGATTGATGATTTTTTTGCAGAAACCTTACCTGAAGATAAGGCGAAACACATCGACGCTTTGCAAGCTGAAGGGCGTAAAGTCTGTTTTATAGGCGATGGTATTAATGATGCCATTGCCATGAAAAAAGCTCAGGTTGCCATTTCATTAGCAGGTGCAACAACGATTGCGACCGATACCGCCAGCATTGTCTTTATAGATAAAAATTTAACTCAATTAGGGGCGTTATTTGAACTGTCAAGTAGCATGGAACAAAATACGCAATCAGGTTTCAAGTGGTCTCTTTTATCGGGAGCGACAGGGATTGCCGGTATTTTCTTTTTTCATGTCCGTATGTATGGTTCCTTGGGTTTATATGTGTTGAGCTTAACGGGTAGTGTCGGTAATGCGATGTTGCCTCTGTTGCGCAAAGACAGACAGCGTAAAGATCTGCCCGCCAAAGGCATAAAAGACATAGGCTAATACTTATCTAGATTTCAAATGATCATTGCTGGGCTACTCACTTAAAGCGACACCTCACAATAGAGTACGCATCGCATACCCTAGATATAGAGTATCCTAGGAGGCTGTCCCAGAATAGAGAACCTGCTACGGAAAAAGCCCTTTTGGCCCTTTTGGCCATTTTTTCCGTTCATTTTCGTTAAAGAGCGCACACTTCGCCTCAAATAAACGAAAAAACCGGCTCAAAATGGCTTTCCCTCACGACGATTTCTATTCTGGGACAGCCTCCTCGCTTACATGTGTCGCCAATTAATATTTTAAATAAGTATAGTTATCCAATCCTGCGGCTAGTGCTTGTAAATAGCTCTGTTGTTGCATAGCATCCAAGCTGGTTTCCTGTAATCGCTGACGGTAATTATTTAATAATCGTTCCGTATTAAAATTAACGCTGTTAAGCATATTTTCTACTGTGTTACCTTTTTTAGGCGCAATAATCTGGTATTCGCCATTCTCTGCGATATGAATATTAGCGGAGTGCGTTTCACCAAATAAATTATGCATATCACCTAGAATTTCTTGATACGCTCCCACCAAAAATATACCGATTAAATAAGGCTGATGAGCAAGCAATTCATGCACCGCTAAACTACTATCAATGCCTTCATTACTCACATAATTTTCAAATTGTCCGTCAGAATCACACGTCAGGTCTTGTAATCTTGCCCGCCGTTGAGGGCATTCATCTAACCGATGCAAAGGCATAACTGGGAATAGTTGATCAATGGCCCAGGCGTCGGGAACTGAACGAAATAAAGAAAAATTAACGAAATATTTATCCGCCAATTTTTCATTGAGTTGATCCAGCACGTCTCGATTAACACGCGCATGGGCATTATCTTTTAATATCGATTGAATACGCAGGGCAATGGCATGATATAGCTGCTCCGCATGAGCGCGTTGACCAAGATTAATGACCCCATGTGAAAACATTGAATGCATTTCATTTAACCAATATTCGGCATTATGATAAACCTCTAACGCCGAATGAGGGCTGACATCCTTTAATTGTTGCCACAAATCCTGAATAATTTCAGGGTCATTTTCCAAGGCTGGCTTAACGTCATGAGGAATGGTTTCACTATCGGTCACATTAGTGACCAATACCGCATGATGGGCGGTTATTGCCCGGCCACTTTCGGTAATAATATTCGGGTGGGGTAAGTGATTCCTTTTGCACGCTTCGTTAAATTCATAAATGACATTATTCGCGTACTCCTGAAGGGAATAATTCATTGAACAAGAACGCCGCGAATGCATGCCTTCGTAATCTACCGCAAGTCCGCCGCCGACATCAACAGTGTCAATAGGCACATTCAATGCGTGCAACTCGGCATAATAACGCCCCGCTTCATATAAGCCTTGTTGAATATCTCGAATATTAGCAATTTGAGAACCAATATGAAAGTGCATTAACTGTAGGCTATCAATCAGATTTGCTGCACGCAAGCGTGTGATAATCTCTAAAATCTGCGCCGCATTTAGACCAAATTTAGATTTTTCACCTCCGCTGTCTTGCCATTTACCTTGAGCAATAGAGGCCAGTTTTACGCGTACGCCTAAACGTGGTACGACCCCCAACTTTTGCGCTTCTTCAATAATCAGCTGTAATTCGGAAATTTTCTCAATCACCAAATAAGGGGTCATCCCCATTTGCTGCCCCATCAAAGCAAAACGGATATATTCGGCATCTTTATAGCCATTACAAATCACAATGCCATCTTTAGGGGCCAAAGCCAGGACAGCCATTAGCTCAGCTTTACTGCCAGCTTCCAACCCT
Organism: uncultured Methylomonas sp.; assembly: GCA_964560255.1. GTDB lineage: Bacteria > Pseudomonadota > Gammaproteobacteria > Methylococcales > Methylomonadaceae > Methyloprofundus. Next base: position 2,040 of record CAZLLL010000021.1, on the reverse strand, counting down.
GCTTGTTGGGTTTGTAAAATAGCCTCAACGACATCATGTTGCTGGTTTACTTTTATTGGATAAACGGCGGTGTAATTGCCAGCATATTTTTTTTTCTGCATGGCTGCCTTAAAGGCAATATGTAATGTATTCACTCGATGTTGTAAAATGTTCGGAAAACGGAGTAGTATCGGCAAAGAAAACCCCTGAGCCTTTAAATCCTGAACGATTTGATAAAGGCTGAACTTAGCTTGACCCTGAGTGGGTAAAGCGATGACTTCCCCTTGTTCATTAATATCAAAATAACCTTCGCTCCAGTGTTTTATATTGTATAAAGCTTGAGATTCTGTAATATTCCATGGTGGCATAGATGCTCCTGAAGTAAGTGTTGGGGGTAACTCGGACTAAACAACCATCCGCTAGAAAGATGGGGGGGGGGTTAGGACGTTTGGCGGCTGAAAGCCGGGGGCAGGACGAATAGCTTTGTTATTCAGGCTTACTTTTACATTATCGCTAAACTTTGGTATTGAGCCAACCGTTACTCGTCCTTACTTGTCCATCTGGTTTTTATTACTCGATGTTCCAGTTTTCAGCTATAACTGGGCTTGAAAGCACCTGTATTTTGTTGCAATAAAAATTAATACATTGATTTTAAAGGTAAACTTAATTTTATCGAAATAAAAAATAGATAATAAAATCAACATACTACAAAAACTGGAACATCGAGTATTAAGGAAGGCTTTTTAACCAAGATTAGAATTTCATGAGGGAAAATGTAATTTAGCATGGAGCAATCGCTTGAACGATAAGAAAAGTGTTACAAATTGTTAAGATGCATGACTTTGTATCTATATCATAATTTTGACTGAAATTAAAAAACGTACAAATCTTTCTTTTGAATATCTAGTTGTCATAATTTGTTCACTTTCTGTTTGACAATACCTTCGCCAAAATGAAAATCAACCCATTTTGGCAAATTTTTCAGTCTGTAAGTGTTTCATTCACATAGAGCGAAAAAGGCTACTTTGAACTTAAATCAAAATTGGCGAAGGTATTGGTTTGAAGTTATTATTTCAAATAAGGCGAAAACTATTCTGACACAAGGGGGGGGGATAGTAGCCTAATGGCACGACCTTAAGGATTTAATTTTTTAAAAACAATATGTTATGTTTCAATTCCAGTAATAAAAAGAATATCAGCAATTCATAATAAAGCATAAATAAAGGAGTATCCTAAATCAGCTATTTTTTTAAATCCAAAAAAATGCATAAATAATTCTGTAACCAATTGAATTGTTGAGTTAATCTCTTAAAGTCGTGCCATTAGGTTATGACCCAATCGGTCATCATCGTATTTCGCTGAATTAATAGAGGCTTCGGTGATACCATCCAGGTAATCATGGAGCCAGTCTTCAACGCAATACAAGGGCTTTGATGCCGTTACGATATTCATGATCATCAAGCTTGACACTTGAGATGCTGGGATTTGTGCCCTATTACTCGATGTTCCAGTTTTCAGCTATAACTGGGCTTGAAGACCTCCGTATTTTGTTGCAATGAAAGTTAAGGCATTGATTTTAAAGGAAAACACAATTTCCTCGAAATAAAGAAAAGATAATAAAATCAACGCACTACAAAAACTGGAACATCGAGTATTAGTATTGGGAATATACTTGTCAAACATCTGAGGCAGTTTTAACTCGTCTATATAATATTTTACCAACGGTAGCACTTCGACCGATTTAGTTTTTGTATCCATCGCTGAAAATCAGGGAAACAGAGATTAGCGGGGAAAAATCTATAACAATCTGATTTATGAGTAAATTATATGACTTGGTAAGGTCGTCATTCCCGAAGTCTGTTGATCGGGAATCCACCTGAGTATGGATTCCTGCTAAAAGCAGACAGAAGTGACGGATTTTCATAGCCCAGATACTAGTGGATAATGAGACGTTACCAATAAACCTAATAAAACCCAAGTTGTTATCTTTTTGTTATTCATGGCTGATTTTCTTCTTACTGCAAATCAGCTATTTCTACAACCGCCTCACCTGCTTCCAGC
>CAZLLL010000020.1:0-16176 GCA_964560255.1 uncultured Methylomonas sp. | reverse complement strand
TATCCAGCCCAGTGTCTTGTTCTACATCGAGTAAGTCTGTTACTTCTGTTTCTGGCAGGTGATGCCAATGTTTTTTTAGAATATTTGCCATTATTAATCCATCGTTGTTTTGTTTATATAACTTTATGATTAAATTTTCTTTTATTTCCACCTTCCAGCAACATAACTCAAAGCTTCCTGAACATTCAGGTCGCGCGTCCCGCCGCCTGTACGCACATAAAATTTCGGTGTATTTGATTGGGTTAAAAATACCGGCCTGTTAGCAGGGGAAACAATCAGGCGACAGACCTCTTTGTTGTCAATAACGTGGAATAAAACATGCACAAAAGAACACAGATCAGCTCCCAGGTTTGTTGAAATAGCCGTCATCACCCGTTGATCAAACCCGTCTTGGTCGGGCTTTTTTAATGTTTGATAATCTTTCTCAAGACCCAGAATTTCGCCATTATCAGCCACACCTATCAGCAAGGTACCGCCTATAGAGCTGTTCATAAATCCAGCCAGCGTTTTTAGGATGACAGACTCAAGAGTCTTATTGACACGCGACTCCACTATATCCCAACGCATTGTCGATTTAAATTCCAGATAAGCACCTTCTCCCTGCTTGATGATTGAAGGTAAATCCTTACCCAGTTCGGTTTTTAAATAGTCTATTTTGATTAATCTTTTATGCATAAATTTAGACAAAAACAGGAACAATATACCAAGGATCGCGCCGATTTCTGCGTAATAAACGAGTAATAAAAAATCATCGTCAGAGCTTTTCCCCGTAAGAATATTATTGACCAAATTAAACACGTATTCGATAGACGACAGAGGATCCTCACCTAACTTACGTACAGTAATATAGTCATAACTGGGAGCCAGAACAAAAATACCCACAAACGAACCCACTAAGGCCGCCAGAATATAAAGCTTCAGTTGTTGATTCCAGATAGACAATACGAGTAAGAAAAATCTTTTCATTTTTATTAACCAGCTCTCTTGGCTTTAACCCGAAATTTAAAATAATTGATTATTCTCTTAGCAGGTGATGCGAAGAGGTTAGTCAGCTAACGCGGCGATAATTGAAATTTTCTAGTGGTAAATTAGGGCTACCCACTTAAAACCTTACATTGAGCGGGTATGGTTTTATATTTTTCGATTAACTTTTAATTTAAAAACAAATGGTTATACTAAGTTTAGTAGATTTCAATGGCTTATATAGAATCATTTAAAATCAATGTGTTACATGCAGTAAAAATACCCGATTTCTAATCAATACCTTCGCCAATTTTGATTTATGCCAAAAACATCAATTTTTGACCTATGTAAATCAATAGATTACATGTTGATGAATTTGACAAAATGAAAATATTTTCACTTTGGCGAAGGTATTGCTAATATTAGATTTTTATTATTTATACGGATTCCCATAACACTCTAATTATTAATGTATTTTTAATATAAAAAAACAGAACATAGACCCGCTCAATGTAAGTAAAACGGGACAGGTCTCTTGTAAAAACAAGTAGGGTAGGCAGCTTTTTTGCTCGCCATCAAGGCTAAGCAACGGTGGGCAGAAAAGATTGCCCGCCCTACACGTTATAAACTGTCCCGTCTTAGGTTCGTAGCCTCACGTCCAAAGTATTTTTTACTAAAAACAAATCCGCTAAACGCACCCCAAATCAGTAAATATGAGTTAAAAAATATCGTTAACAGTGTTGTATCATGGACTCCTCTTACTAAATCGTATATCTCATCCAAAAGCAGAATGCCAATAAATAAACTAATAACCCAGCGAAATTTATGTTGCATATCTAAATGAAACATCCATGCTAGAAACACAAATCCGGCAAAGAAATGATAGAAGTTGTTTAGTATTGCTTCTATGGTAAAAGAGTCGAGTTTAACCGCTTTATCAGCAAAATAGTAAATCAACAAGCCAGTACAAATGACAAACCAAAATAAACGCATAATTATTTATTACATTAGATGAAAAAATGGCACCTTTCATATCTCTCTAAAAGCAGTTTACACTTTTGAATATCTATCAATATTGAAAGACGAAGACAGGGTGCATTCTATGTACCCTTATTGTAAAAGACGGCTATGCACTTAAGACGGGACAAGCTATAACTTGTAGGGTGGGCAAAAAAAACTGCCCACCCTACTTGGTTTGCAAAATAGTTGTCCCGTCTTAAGTGCGTAGCCAAAAATCACAACTAGAAAATGAAGGATGCCCAATTTTTACAGGTTTATCAAGCAAATATTTTTTGTGCCTCTACCTGTTGCTCCAGTTCAGTCACTAACTCTCCCGGTAGTTGTAAGCGAGCAGCTAACATACCCATATAGTTCTTTTCAGCGGGCGTATCTACTGTAATCGCCAATAATGACGCAATATAGATTTCCGATGCAATCTCAATCGTACTGGCACTGTTTATAATGGCATCAATATCGACAGACTGCCCCATCTCTTTAACCAGTAGTGCCTGATTTTCTGAATCTAATTCCAGAGTCTGAATTCTTTGAAAAATAATCTGACTCTCTTCGGCATCAAGAATTCCATCTGCACGTGCAGCAGCAATCATGGCGCGCAATAGAATTACTTCCAATGATTCTTCGTTAGCTGAACGCGTGCTCTGATCAGGCATAAAAGCCGAATTGGCAGGTAAGGCAATAAGATCAGGTGTACTATCATCTGCTAAATTAGCCGAGACAGGTGTATCACTACTTTTGTTATAGCGTTGGTAAGCAGTATAGGCAAGCGTAGCCACTGCGGCTGCGCCCCCTAGCTTGAGAGCATTCTTCCCCATTTTACGTCCAGACTTGCTAGTCAGTGCCTTACTCGCAACTCCACCCGCCAGGCCACCCGCAAAGCCACTGGCTGCACTGCTACTCAGTAATTTTCCAAGAAGTTTGTTTATATCCACCATAAGTATTTCCTCTATAGTTAAAAGTTTTGTTTGATAAATTATAATTTAGACAACAAGAGTGTGACTATGCATATTGTTGTTAATAACTCCCATCCTATCACTGCCCTATTAAGATAGTGACAGGGTGGTTTGTTTTCTTTATTTTCAACTCACTCCGACTCTATAAGCATAGTGGTATGAGTTAATCTGTTTGGTATTCCCCAACTACCAGCTTAGAACAACAAAGCGTTGAAAGTCATTGCTTTTAACAAGCATTATCATGCTTTTTTTGGCTCGACTCTCTTTAATCGCTCGTTTAAAATCTGCTGCATTATTTACTTGTTTTCGATTTGCCTGCAAGATAACAGAACCTACCTTAATGCCAGCCTTCGCACCAATAGAATCGGGCTTAACATGCGATACAATGACACCGCTTCCTGCTTTTACATTATATTGCTGAGCAAGTTGTGAGGTGATTGATTGTACAGTCAGACCAATTTCATTAGAACTTTGGGTAGAACTATCCGCTAGTTGAGAACCCTGAGCTTGATTGCCTATCGTTACGGTTAAATTCTTGCGCTTGCCATGACGCAATACAACAATTTTCTCTTTGCTGCCAGGTGCTGTTAATGAAACACTGTTTCTAAATTGTCCGATATTATTAACTTTCTTGCCCTGGTATAGAATAATCACATCCCCTTGCTTCATACCTGCTTGTTGTGCAGGTGAATTATCAGAGACCTGAGATACCAGAATACCTTGTCCTTGCTCCACACCAAAGGAATCAGCTAGTTCACTGGTTAAAGGCTGAATGACAACACCTAAGCGACCTCGAACAACCTCACCTGTATCAATTAATTGATTGCCAATATTTTTAGCCAGATTAATAGGAATAGCAAAGCCTATCCCCATGAAACCACCACTACGACTAAATATTGCTGTGTTCATACCGATCACTTTGCCATCCAGATTAACTAAAGGCCCACCTGAATTGCCTGGGTTTATGGCTGCATCAGTCTGTATAAAATTTTCGTAATCGTTGATGCCTATACTACTACGGCCTTTAGCACTGACTACGCCAACGGTTAATGTATGACTTAAACCAAAAGGGTTGCCGATGGCAACCACCCATTCACCGACTTCCAGACTATAAGAATCACCTATCTTGAGTGCAGCATAATCATCTGTTTTAATCTCTAGAATAGCCACATCAGACTTGGGATCGGTGCCTTTTATTGTGGCGATATATTCTTTACCATTCTGAAATTTAACGGTAATTTTATCGGCAGATTCTACTACATGATTATTCGTCATGATATAGGTTTTATCAGATAATAACCCTCCCTCTACTTTAAACACAAACCCCGAACCCTGTCCTACTCTTTTTTGTGGTGGTCGGGCACCTTGTTGCCCAGGCTGGCGTGGGGAACCTCGAAACTGGTCACCAAAAAAACGTCTAAAAGTATCATCATTAGGCCCAAAGGGTGACGAAAACGGCTGCATTTTGGGTTGTGCCTGAGAGCTTTCAACCTGAATAAAAACAACTGAAGGTGATACTTGTCGTGCAACAGAGGCAAATGCTTTACTGGTATTACGCAGATTTTCAATGCCTTCGTCCTGAGCATAAACAGGCAAGGTAAAAAACCAGAGTAATAATATATAACGTATAGTTACGGTCATTTTCATTTTCATTTAATTTTTGTTAAATAATCTACATCACAGGTCTCAATTGTGACACTCTAGAAACAGTGAGCTTGCCGGTAGTTCCTCAGAAAAACCATTATAGAGCCTATAATGTACTTGTTGTCGCATCATGTAAGAAAACTTAGGGTTATCACGTAGCGAGGTATCTCGCTACAAATACTATCCTGATCTTGCTGGTCTTTTTGTCCGTCTTCTACGTTGTAATAACCGTTGCGTAGCCTGCTATGCGCCTGCTGCTACGCATTGAATACGAATAAAATCCTTGCGCCAATTGCTCACCTTATTGCGTGTCCATTCCTTATTTTAGTGCAACTTCAAGCTCCTCAAGGGTATTAACAAACTGGATATTCGTTACTTTTTTATTATCGAGTGTCACTATCTTAATCGCTTCTTTTTTTGCATCATACCTAAACCTTTCGGCGAATTCCTCTTCATAGATAAGAATGACAGCAGAAGGCCTTTGCTGCAACTCAGGAATAATAAAAGCATTCCTAATAAAGACAGGAGCCGTACTAATGTCAGCTACATAGTAAGCTGACTTTCGCTTAAGATAACCAATTCTTTTGTCACTCATAAACTCTCTCATTCTATGAGCTGAGTCCTGAGTAAAGGTAAATATAAGCGTTCTGGTATCCGTATTTAAATTTTGCACTCTTCCAAATTGATCGGGAAGTGCAAAATCTATTGTAGAACCAATAATAAATTCATCAGGTATCGAAACCGAATATTTACTGGAATCGTAACTATCTGTAGAGTTTAGTATGTAAAAGGTGGCTGTTGAAATGGCAATCAAAATCAATAATACCAAAGTAATTTTTTTAAACATAATATTTCCTTCCGAGAGAACAAATCATTCTTTTTTTAGTAGCCAAGCATAATAATTTAATAGTTTACGCAGGAACTTTTTATATTCAAGGCGCATAGCAGGCTACGTAACTTTTTATACAACCAAGAAGACGAATAAAAAGACAAGTCAGAATGCACAAGTTATTTGATTCCCATTCCTGTCACACATCTATACTTTTTTTCTTTTAGTATAGATTGTAACAAGTTTTTCCCATTGGTTTGCATCAAGGGTGTTTACCATAAGATCACGGCATTGGAGCATATTGCTTGCCAATGTATGACGTTTTGCCAATACAGAACTGATCATTTGTTCTATTTCTGCATTGGGTTTTCCTTCTAATGCTGCCTGACTAATGGCCTGTTCACCTGCAATTATTTCGTTACCAATTTTCAGGGATGAAGCCATATTTTCTACACGCCATTGTGTAAAAACGGCGTTTTGCGCATCACTTAATCCAAGTTTATCTGCATTCTTTACAATCACAGACATCAGAAGTGGCATAGGACTAGTGCGTTTAAAAACAGCCATAGGCCCACCTTGACTTCTTTTAGATGTTTTTGTATCTGTACTACTAGCCATGACTGTATTGACAGAAAAGAGAGTAACAATTGAAAGTAGAAGTAGTATTTTTTTCATTTTAGATTCCTTGGTATTTAGTAAGTAAAAGTATCTCGTCTAATAAAATATATTTTAGAGAGTTCCGATATTATAATATATTAATATGTAAAGTCATAGCGTCCAGTGTTCGGCTACCAGCTTAAGACAGGACAATCCATAACTTGTAGGGTGGGCAATCTTTTCTGCCCACCAAGGTTCAGCCTTGATGGTGGGCAAAAAAAACTGCCCACCCTACTTGTTTTACCAGGAATTTATCCCGTCTTAAGTGCGTAGCCCAATGTTCCGACACCTGCGGTTTTTCTGCGTTCTAAGTCATTTGGACAGCCAGATAAGCAATAGATAGATGATATCTGCGTACAACACGACTACGACAAGCTCCATTAATGCTGCCAGCAAGGTCAACAGACCCTCTGTTTCAATCAAACCTAAACTCAGTACAAACAGCACCAGGGCTGGAAGTATGTTTGTACCAGAGATTGGAAGCATCATTAAAAGGCCTAGTAAAATCACCACTATCCCTAATAACGAGATACCGAGTCGGTATCTCATCCAGTTTATACGTGGTTTAACTAAGGAATGGGAATCAAATAACTTGTGCATCAAAAAGGTGCCACACATTAACAACATGCAGTTCAGCCGAATCCTTGCGAGCCATGCTGTCTGCGAGTTGCAGAATCCGTGGGTTAAGAGCATTCCGTTCGGTGTCGTAAACCGATGGAGCGACTGCCGCCAAAATGCGGGCGTAAGACTGCGTTTGAGACCGCTTGACCACCCAAACAGGACAAGGGCATTTGCACATTAAATGCAGGGTGGTGGAGCCGAACAAGCGTGCGCGAATACCTTTTTTCTCCTCCGCTGTTGTGATGACTAAGTCGTGTTGTTTGCGCAGTACCTGCCGGATGGTTTCCACAAAGGAAATACCTTCAACCACATTGATTACCAGATCAATACCGTCTTCACCAAAAGGGAGCATAAGGCCTCGAAGCCATTCCTGACGCTCTTCTATCGCTGCTGTTAGCTGTTGTTGCGCAACATCTTCACTATAGCCTTGTGTGCCTGAAGGCTCTTTTAATACAGAAAAAAGTGTCAAACGGCCACCGTTCTGCCTGGTCAGAGAGACAGCCTTATCCAGAGTTGCTTTCCATTCTATTGCCGGGTTTAGCACCAGAAGAATATTTTTAAATCTTTGCATATTGTTCTCCTTTTATCCCTATCGATTAAATAAAATATGTTTATAAATACCTAAAACATCCAGCTCGTTGGGTTCGGATGAGGTTTTTTTAGGGTCAGTGCTTGCATACCTTTAGTGCAACGAAGAATCAGCCAAATTACCCAAAGCACTATAATAAAATACCCGACAACTACCAAACTTAGTAGCGCGCCGATTAAAAGAAGCACAGTCCCCATCCAGAAAGTTCTAATCTGGAATTGATAATGGCTTTTGAGCCAGTCAGGTGCCTCACCTTGGTTAGCATAAGCCATGATAACCCCAATAATCTCAGGGATAAGTAAAACGATGCCCACTAAATAAAACACGTAGACCAGCTTTGCAGAATTTTCAGTGGTTTTTTTATCTTGTACAATTTCTTTATTCATTTCTCACTCCTTAAAAAGCGTATTATAAAGGTCGCACCAAGGTAACTTTCAATAAATTGTATACCTCCTAGTTCCCAAGCTCTCCGTGGGAACTCTCTGCATTCCGTGATGTAGAGCGTCACAAAATGCATTTCCACACGAAGTATGAGAACGAGGTTTGGGCGTTTGTTTTACCGTTTACCTCGGTGTATATATTTTTGATAAATTTCTAACTACTCGTCATAAATAAGCGGCTTATCTTTCAGTAATGCTCAGAACATGGAGACTGACAGATATTTTTTTCGAGTTAGGGAGATGGAAAAATATAATCACCCAAGATAAATGCATAACTAACTGATATTTATATATTATATTTTTCAGTTGGACGATTATTAATTTCCTGCTCCCTTATATCATCATTAGCAGATATTATAACAATACAAAATTTACATCATTATTTTCAGATTTAACAATATCTAATGCCACCTGTAATTTTGCTTCATCTTCATGCTCTAAAGAAGTCTGTATGATTTCCCCCCCAGCACCTTCCAGTTCTGCCATCGCTTTATCGGAAACCTCATTACGCAATAAAATAAAAAGTACTGATTTATCCTCTTGCAAATTAGCAGCCAATTGCTTCATAAAGTCATCATTAATTCCGATGTCCGCAAGTGCACCACCTGCCGCGCCTGAAACAGAACCGATGGCCAGACCCAGTAAGGGATTCAAAAAAAGCAATCCGATTAATGCGCCCCAAAAACCTCCAGACATAGCACCACGCCCTGTTAAGTCATGCATTTGGCGTAATTTAATTTTGCCTTTTTTATTTTTAACAGCAATCACGGCATCTTCAAGATCCAGCAAGTATTCATGTTGCATTTTAAGTAATTTTATTCTGACTTCTTCGGCCTGAAAGATATCATCATAGCCAATAACAATTAATTTTGACATGGTTTTTCCTTTTATTACATTTTTCTGATGCTAGATTTTGTATAGCCATCTGGCGTTAAATGGAGCATTACGCTGCTAACTAACAAATGAAACATTCATTTTAATATCAATGACTCCTTCAATTTCTGCCACCCTGTGTTTTAATCGTGAGGGATCGCGTAAATTGATAAAGCTTCCTGAAAGGACAACTTCACCATTAACAACCCGAACCACAATTCCAGCTGCAATAAATTGCTGATCTGATTTTATAAGCAGTCTAATTTTTTTCTCTATCCCCGCGTCAGCCAGGGGTATCTTCGGCACCACTTGTAATTCATTGTCCACCTCGAATACCCCCATCGTTGTCCAGGCAATCCGATCAGCAATCAGTTTCTGCTCATAGAGACGGACTCTGCCACTAAGAACTACCAGCCGTTGGTCTACAAATACCTTGATTGACGTGTTTTGCATCTCAGTCGTCTCTGAGATTTTTTGCACAATCTCATTTTTAATGAGATCATCCCCCCTGGCCAATGCTGGATTTATCTGCAGTAGAGCCATAATAAAGACCAGCACGGGCAGTGTATAACTTTTCATTTGCATCATAAGTATTTATTCTCTCAATAGTTTTGTATCAATTGATCGTTGCGAAAAAATAGTTTTAAATCTCCAGAGCACTGTTTTATCGCAACAACTATTTATATTTCCATAAATCTTAATTATTGAAAATAACTTTCAAATTTTCTTTAATGATATCGAACCAGCCCCTACCACCTTTGCCACCCACAAGTTTTTCCTCGATAAGATGTATCTGTTCATAGGTCACTGCGAATGAATTTTTGTCACCATAACCCAGCCATTCAGCTATCTGAAGTTGATTGCGTGCTTCCTGAAAAGTATCCGTTAATAACTTATTTTCTCTCTCTGTACGTGACTCATTTTCAGCCAGTTTCTCAGCTTTTAAAAGCAACGCTTTGGCACGTAGAGGTGGAAGAGGAATGATAATCTCCTTCACCACCAAAGTGCTCAGCAATATTCTAAGTTTTCCCTTCGCTTCTTCGATCTTGCCCGCATCAATCAGAGGCACTATAGCCTTAAGACTTTCAGGATATAAGCCCAGAGGAATACTAGTGACGGTTATAACCGTTTCACTGACAAGAGGAGCAAGTAACGCTTTAGCTTGTTGCAACTTGCCTTCTTTTAACAATGCTCTAGCCGCATTAACTTTTGGCTGGATAAGATTAGGGTCAATGTGCAAATCATGTATTCTCTTCACCACATGTATTGGCTTTAGTCCTAAGGCCGGCTTGCGTTTTAAGGTTATTTCCAGTTTTCCAATAGCCGTTTTTATGGCGGCTACTGCGTCAGTGGGCTGATCATTTTCGAGCGCGATTAGGGCATGATTTGTTTCAAAAACTGCTTCTACCGCATCTAAAAGAATGCTTTTATGTAGCTCTTCAAACTGTTTATCAATATTCGGTTGTACTGACTCCGCTTCGACTTCTAGAACTATAGCGCTATCCTGTGGCATCAAGTCCTCTGCTACGACAGGTGTTGCAAAAGCAAAACCGGCGCTTAACAGAGCAACTGTTAGATACATATGCATGATATTCTCCTGATTAGATTGATTAGATGTTATTTCTTCAGTGTTCAAGGAGATACTTTACGCGCTTTATTTTATAAGAAAAGTCGAATATTCTATAATACTTGTTCTGTTTTTTCGAATGGTTTACTTATTATTAAAATAGCTACCGTTTTTCTCGTTCCCACGCTCCCGCGTGGGAATGCATACTAGGCTCACCATTGCGTACAAACCTCCAATAACCCTTGTTGCTGCCCCAAATAATCCCGAGCACTGGAATATCGCCAGGGTTCTGCTTTATTCACATAACCTCGCTTAACAGGATTATTATGAATGTAATCGACTTCTTGCCAAAACTGATAAGCACGATCACCTTTGTGGGCTTTTTTATAAAATGCGAGTTGATCTAAAATCATCTGCACTTTATTTTTTGATAGATACTGAATCATCAGCTATTCCCGCTCTAATTTAGGCTAAGCTATTGATATATAATAAAATAATGTAAAATATAGCGCGGAGATATTTATAACCCATTGATTTATAAGTAAAAATATCGATCTTATTTTACAGTAAAATCCTTTAAAATCAATTAGTTAATAAAATCTTCCGTGCTATTTTTAGCATATTTTTCTTAAATATCAAATACTTAATACTTAATACAATTTAGAGCGGGAATAGCTGCTGAATCATTTGTTTTGCTGTATAGGACTTATAGCGAGCAATGTCATGATTAAGATCCTTGCTTTGCACGACAAGGTGGCAATGATTTTCTAACACTACATAGGCATAAACTTTCAGTCCATCTTTAGATAAAAACATAAGAGACTCGAATAAAATATTCACGGCTTCAGGTCGTGTGAAAACAGGTATCCAATGCAGTACCGTTAAGGTGATAAAGTGCGGCAATTCAGGGTTGGTTATTTTATATCGACTTCTACCCATTAGCTAAGCCTCGCATGCGTTCCCACGCGGGAGCGAGGGAAAATCTGTTTTTAATCCAGAAAACTCGATTAATATTAATTGGTTATGCTTAACTTACTGGCATTGAGTCTGACCCCTTTGGTTTTCTTAATTGAGTAATTGGGAAAAGAAAGGAAATAAACATTTTACGTTAACCTTCTGTATATTATTAATATACTTACACTTCAGCAGGAGCACAAATGATGAGCGAATGGTATTTTTCTGATAACGATAAAGTAACAGGGCCGCATCCACTGGATTATGCAAAAAACTTTGCAAGAGAGCACCCTGGTGCTTATTGTTGGAAAGCAGGCTGGTCTGATTGGCAAACTATCTATGAAACCCTAGAAATCAGACGGATGAAAAAAGATGGGGTGACTCCTTTTCCAGCGCTACCCGCCAACTTAATGTCAGCTAAACCCAGTCAGCTGCCTATTAGCGACAGTCTATCCATCATGCCGATTGTGGAAACAGCAATAGAACCCGATAGTCAGAACCGTACATCCTCAGCAGAAGAAAATTCGCTAGGGTTTGGTAGTGAGGATTACACCGAAGGGATAGATTACCAAATTCTTGGTTCTGAAATGCAATTTGTAGAAATTGAATTAGATCCAGATGAAAGTGCGGTTGCAGAAGCGGGGGCCATGATGTATAAAACCTCGGGAGTAAAAATGGAGACTGTTTTTGGTGATGGTTCAAATGCGGGAAGCGGTGGTTTTATGGAAGGTCTACTGGGGGCTGGTAGACGTTTATTAACGAATGAAGGTTTGTTTACCACAGTCTTTACACAGCAAAAGGGGGCTAAGGGTCGGGTTGCTTTTTCTGCGCCCTTTCCAGGTAAAATATTAGCCCTTAACTTAGCTGACTATGACGGTAAATTAGTTTGTCAAAAAGACAGCTTTCTTGCTGCGGCTAAAGGTGTGCAAATTGGGATTGAATTTCAGAAAAAAATACTGACAGGCTTATTTGGAGGTGAAGGCTTTATTATGCAAAAACTTGAAGGTAATGGGTGGGTTTTTGTCCACATGGGAGGCACATTACGCAAAATAGAACTCTCTGCGGGTGAAACACTCCATGTTGATACAGGGTGTTTAGCAGCACTTACCTCTGGAGTTGATTACGATGTTCAAAAAGCAGGCGGCATTAAAACCATGTTATTTGGTGGTGAAGGTTTATTTTTTGCACGTTTAACAGGGCCTGGTACTGTTTGGTTACAAAGCCTGCCTTTTTCACGGCTTGCAGGTAGAATGCTAGCAGCCTCATCTGGGCAACAGGGTGAAGGGTCTATTTTAGGTGGATTAGGTAATTTATTGGATGGAAATTGATTTCAGGACTGCTTGATGAGCGACCCAATAAAGAACGATTGGAGTCATTTTTAACAACCCTCGGTAACTCAAGCCTTCTAAAACCTAGCCTTTCAACATTCGCACAAAAATAATAAATTTAATCATTTAAAATAAATTCGTTACCATTATATTACTGGCATTAGTATCATTAAGGAATGAGAATCAAATAACTTGTGCATTCTGACTTGTCTTTTTGCTCGCCTTCTGCGTTGTGGAAACAGTTACGTAGCCAGCTATGCGCCTGTTGCTACAACGCAGAAGACGGACAAAAAAACAAGCAAGATGGGGGCAGGTTATTTATTGCTAGTTGCCTAAGGCAAAAGAGGCAAGCCCAGTTCTTCAAGAAATCCATTATGCTTGTCTCTAGCTGAAATAATATCTTTTTCCAAATTCATCAACTCACCATGGACAACTGGTAAATCAATTTGTTTTTCTGGCTTTGCAGTACTCACATAGCGTGAAATATTCAGGTTAAAATCGTTCTTCTCAATTTCCTCCATGGAGACTTTACGTGAATACCGCGTTTCTTCCTTGCGGTATTGATAAGACTCAATTATTTTATCAATGTGTTCTGACAACAATCTGTTTTGACGTTTGCCTTTTTCAAAGTGCTCACTTGCGTTAATAAACAACACATCATCAAACTTTTTACATTTTTTCAACACCAGAATGCACACTGGAATGCCCGTTGAGAAAAACAAGTTAGCAGGTAAACCAATCACGGTATCAATATTATTATCTTTTAACAGTTTGGTACGAATACGCGCTTCAGCACCGCCACGAAACAACACCCCATGGGGTAAGATAATTGCCATAGTGCCTTCATCGCCCAAAAAGTGAAAGCCATGCAATAAAAAAGCAAAATCGGCAGCCGACTTAGGCGCAAGGCCATAGCTTTTAAAACGAAAATCTTCGCCTAAGGCTTCTGTGGGTTCCCAGCGGTAACTAAACGGGGGATTAGCCACAACGGCATCACATTCTAATTTTTTGGACGGGTTCATTTCATTCAGCAAATCCCAATCATTTGTTAATGAATCGCCGTGGTGAATTTCAAACTCAGAATCCTTTACCCCGTGCAAAAGCATATTCATGCGCGCCAAGTTATAAGTGGTAATATTTTTTTCTTGCCCGTAAATTTTACCAACGCCATGGTCGCCCAACTGGTTACGAACATTTAACAACAACGAGCCAGAACCACAGGCAAAATCGAGCACTTTATTGAGCTTTTTCTTCTTGCCTGTTGCCGGATCTTGACTATCCAGCGTCACAATTTCGGAAAGAATGCCAGACATTTGTTGTGGCGTATAAAACTCACCTGCTTTTTTACCCGAACCTGCGGCAAATTGCCCGATCAGGTATTCATAAGCATCGCCCAGCACATCGCTATCGCTCGAAAAATTAGCAATACCCTCGGCAATTTTAGTAATGATAGTGCAGAGTTTTGCATTTCGATCGGCGTATTGTTTACCTAGCTTTTCAGAATCCAGATTGATTTCCGAGAACAAACCCTGAAAGTTATTTTCAAAAGATTTGTTTTCAATATATTTGAAACCTTCTTGCAAGGTAAGCAGTAAATCATCATGCTGGGTTCTAGCCAGCTCCGCGATGCTACTCCATAAGTGTTGTGGCTCAATCACATAATGCACTTTTCGGCGCATCTGTTTTTCAAACTCAAGTATATCTTCCGCATTCTGTTCATACCACACCGCTAATGGGGGGCTTCTATCGTCGGCTTCAAGCTTAGGATAATCTGAACCCAGTTCTTTTTTAGCTGAGGCTTCATAGTTATCTGATAGGTAGCGTAAAAACAAAAACGACAACATATAATCCCGAAAGTCATCGGCATTCATCGCACCGCGTAGTTGGTCGGCGATTCCCCAAAGTGTACTGCCTAGTTTATTTAAGTCTTGTTCGGTCATTATTGAGTTGCCTCTTCTAAAATTTGTTCTAGCGGTTCAGGGGAAAATTTCTCGTTCCCACGCTCCCGCGTGGGAATGCATACTAGGGGAGCTGGAAATAAATAAACGTCCAATATTGGGCAGTATTTTTGTTCGTATTCAAGGCGTAGTAACAGGCGCATAGCTAGCTACGAAACTGTTACTACAACGAAGAAGACGGACAAAAAGACTAGCAATCTTGGATGATTATTTGTTTCCATCTCCCTAGGCTCACCATTGCGTACAAACCTCCAATAATCCTTGTTGCCCCAAATAATCCCGAGCACTGGAATATCGCCAGTGTTCTGCTTTATCCACATAACCTCGCTTAACAGGATTATTATGAATGTAATCGACTTTTTGCCTCATCATGTGATCACCTTGTATTAACTCAGGATGTACGCCTTCTTGCCAAAACTGATAAGCACGATCACCTTTGTGGGCTTTTATATAAAATGCGAGTTGATCTAAAATCATCTGCACTTTATTTTTTGATAGATTCTGAATCATTTGTTTTGCTGTATAGGACTTATAGCGAGCAATGTCATGATTAAGATCCTTGCTTTGCACGACAAGGTGGCAATGATTTTCTAACACTACATAGGCATAAACTTTCAGTCCATCTTTAGATAAAAACATAAGAGACTCGAATAAAATATTCACGGCTTCAGGTCGTGTGAAAACAGGTATCCAATGCAGTACCGTTAAGGTGATAAAGTGCGGCAATTCAGGGTTGGTTATTTTATATCGACTTCTACCCATTAGTTAAGCCTCGTATGCATTCCCACGCGGGAGCGTGGGAATGAGTAACTACTAAGAAATCCTTAGTCGTTGGGGGTTGCTCAAGCTCCCCCTTCGCTATAGATGTTTTTCAGGTGCATCAGCACATTCTCTGGCGTGGTACTAAACAGCTCCGCCATCAATGCTTGAGTAAGCCACACGGTTTCATCAACAAAGCGCACATCCAGCTTGGTTTCACCTGTTTCGTTTTGGTAGATGATAAATTGTGAGGGGTTGTTTTCGTTCATGCCCCCACCTCATCCGTTACAGGGAAAAGCTGCTGTATCAGACCTTTTTTATGAGCGTTGAGGGAGTCTATTTTTTTGGCTTGGGCGGTGATTAGCTCGTCGATGGAAGAAATAAAGTCGGTTATTTTTAGTTGCTCGACAGGTTTAGGACATGCAACTTCAATCTTGTTAATGTTTGCTTTCGATAAGCTGGGAACACCACCCGCCTCATTATGGCTACGCCAATTCACATTTTGGAAAATTAAATATACAAACTTTGGCAAACAATCTTTAAAAGAATGCGTATAAAATAGCGTATCCACTGTCCAGAACTTCCCAGAAAGGAATACTGGTTTATCAATAGTTCCTTTTCTTCCAATGCAAGCGCTTTCTCCTTCATATAAATATTCATTAACCGAACGCATGTAACCACCAGAACCATAAACTGGTATATCGCCATCTGGTAAATGTTTGTGATCTTTGCCGTTTCCAATTGTGAACAGTTTTTCCATAGGTTTTATTTCCCATTCCCTCGCATCCCGAAACTCAGGAAAGCGCAATTTAGGCACAAGCGTTTTTATTGTTTGCTTACTCATACGCCGCTAACCCCGAAATATCACGCCCTTGGGCAAGTTTATTAAGCAATGGCACAAGGTCTTTCATCAGTGCAAGCTCGGCTATGCGTCGCGCCTTCCACCCCAGTTCTAAAGGCTCCATCAGGTCAGTGAGCTGTTCACCGTCGAAAATCATACGCTCCATAATGGTATCAACAAAGC
>CAZLLL010000019.1:0-16247 GCA_964560255.1 uncultured Methylomonas sp. | reverse complement strand
AGCGAGCTACGTAACTGTTTGTGCAACACCGAAGACGGACAAAAAGACAAGTCAGATGCTCAACTTATTTCGTGCACGTTCCTAAGTTAATAAATCTCCATTCCTAAATAATTGTCCAGTGTTCAGGTGGAGGAATTATGCAGCAAATTTTAATCTTTGTACTGGTGTTAATTTTGATCGCTTCTGGCTTGGCAGTCATTTATGCCAAACATAAATCAAGATTAGTGTTTATTGATATACAAAAAGCCGAACAGGCACTTGATCGGCTCGAAGTAAACTGGGAAAGGCTAACATTAGAAGAAAAAATGTTGTCAGAACATAATCGTGTTGAGAATAAAGCGAGAAAGAGCATGGGGTTGATTGATTTAGATAGAAAGGACATCGTGTATATACAGCTGTAGATGCCAAAACTAAAAATGAAGCCTACCCAGAGAAAAGTAGATGATTTTTCGGGCAGAAGGAAACTGGTCTTTTGCTTTATGATGATTGCTTTTGTCGTTTTAACCGCAAAAGCAGTGCAATTGCAGGTTCTGGATACGCAGTTCTTACAGAATCAAGCTCGCAGTCGGCATGTTGGCACTGTTAAAATCGCAGCCTATAGAGGACAAATTAAGGATCGTCATGGTGAAAGCCTGGCTGTCAGCGCACCGGTAGAGACAATCTGGGTTAATCCCCAGTATTGTCAAGTTAAGTCAGGTGAAAAGCCTAAGCAGGCCTGCCGTGAATTAACCCGTCATAAACTAGAACTAGCAGCCAGTTTATTGGAGTTGCCAATTGAAAAGCTAACTAAAGTATTTGATTCGTCAAGTAAAAAACAGTTTGTTTACTTAAAAAGGCGAGTAGAGCCTTTGTTGGCAAAAAAAATTAAATTACTTGGTTTACCCGGTGTTGGGTTTAAGAGAGAATTTAAACGTTTTTATCCAGATGGAGAAGCGACAGCACATTTATTGGGTTTTACCAATATAGACGATAAAGGTCAGGAAGGTCTGGAGTTAATGTATAACTCAAGTTTAACCGGTATTCCGGGTAGTAAGCGTGTCATTCGTGACGGCGCGAGGCGAATCATTGAAGATCATGATGTAGAAAGTATTAAGCAGCCGGAAGCTGGTCAGGATTTAATCTTGAGTATTGATGAACGCTTGCAGTATCTGGCCTATAGAGAGTTAAAATCAGGGTTTGTTAAACATAAGGCAAAAGCGGCCTCATTGGTTATTTTGGACGCTGAGACAGGTAATATATTAGCCGTTGTCAATCAACCTTCTGTTAATCCTAATTTGCGTAGCAGTTTAAAAGCATCAGGTTATCGCAATAGGGCAATAACAGATAATTTTGAACCAGGATCTACAATGAAGCCTTTAGTGGTCGCTGCTGCTTTAGAAGGCGGCTATATAAAAGAGCAGCAATTATTCACCACAGACTCTATTAAAATTAATGGGAAATGGGTTAGAGATGGCCACAAATACGGGACATTAAATAT
This sequence comes from uncultured Methylomonas sp., assembly GCA_964560255.1. Classification (GTDB taxonomy): domain Bacteria; phylum Pseudomonadota; class Gammaproteobacteria; order Methylococcales; family Methylomonadaceae; genus Methyloprofundus. Next base: position 14,770 of record CAZLLL010000019.1, on the reverse strand, counting down.
CAGCGATGTGTTAAAAAAGTCAAGTAATGTTGCGGCCAGTAAAATCGCTTTGTCAATGCCGCCAGACTATTTTTGGCGCTTTTATAATGCCGTCGGTTTTGGTCGCTCAGCGGGTGTTGGCTTTCCTGGCGAAACAAGTGGATTTTTGCCAGAATATTTTAGCTGGAGTGAGTTTGAGCAGGCAACACTTTCATTTGGTTACCGACTTTCGATGTCAGTTTTGCAGTTAGCAAGAGCCTATACGGTATTGGCTGATGATGGTATGTTGCATTCGCTGAGCTTGCTAAAACGTGAAAAGGATGAATATGCGACGCGCGTTTTATCTGCCGAAACAGCCATAAAAGTACGCACCATGATTGAGCAGGTTGTTAAAAAAGATGGTACGGCATTTAAAGCTCAAGTGAGTGGCTATCGAATTGCAGGCAAAACAGGCACAGTAAAAAAAGCGGAAAAAGGTGGCTATGGTGATGAGTACTTATCTGTATTTGTCGGAATGGCACCCGCAAGTAGGCCAAAATTGATTATTGCGGTAATGGTTGATTCTCCACAGGCTGGAGAATATTACGGTGGCCTGGTTGCCGCACCTATATTTTCAAAAGTGATGGCGGGAGCGTTACGTGTTTTGCAGATAGCACCGGATCAAGAGCAGAATATGTCTATGCTTTTAACGAAGCAGTAATATGGATTTAGCGAAATTATTAACTGATATAGCGAATGTTGAGCGAGATATTGAGTGCACTCATATTGCATTGAATAGCCGAGAAATTAGAAAAGGTGGTGTGTTTTTCGCGCTGGCAGGTAGTCAGCAACATGGTTTGCAGTTTATAGAGCAAGCCTTGCAGCAAGGGGCTGTTGCGGTTGTTTACGATCCTGCAATGCAGGGCATTGAATTGGCAAAGACTATAAATAGTTTACTTATATATAAGGTAGACAATTTAGCTGAAAAACTGGGTCAAATAGCCGCTCGGTTTTATGCATACCCGACAACGAAATTGAACATTATTGGAATTACGGGAACGAACGGTAAAACGTCTTGTAGTCATTTTTTAGCCCAGGCTATGGAGGTCAGTGCTGTGATTGGTACGCTGGGGTGGGGAAGGTGTTCTGCTTTACAGGAGACTAGAAATACGACACCTGATGCTTTTACAGTACAGCAGATACTGGCACAGTTGCTTGAGCAAGGTGTCAAAAATGTAGCGATGGAAGTTTCGTCACATGGTCTGGTACAGGGTCGAGTGAATGCGGTTAGTTTTCAAGGCGTTATTTTTAATAATCTGAGTAGGGATCACCTAGATTATCACCACAGCATGGAAGAATATTTTCAGGCGAAGTTGTGTCTGGTGCAATGGCCAGGCTTGGCCTTTGTCGTGGTGAATCTGGATGATGCTTATGCCGAACGAGTATTGAATGCGATACCACAGGGTGTGCGCAAATTGACCTATAGCTTGGCCGAAAAAGTGTACCTTAAGGAATCAAGTATTTATGTCAGGAATATTCAGTATACCCTGACAGGCATTGAGTGTGTTGTGTTCTGGCAGGAACAACCTGCTCAATTAAAGGTGAATTTGTTAGGTGATTTTAATTTGCAAAATGTATTGGCTGTCTTAGTCGCAATGCTGGCAATGGGTAAGCCATTGCTAGAATGCTTACGCGCTATCAAAACAATTAAACCGGTGATTGGGCGAATGGAGTGCTTTCAAAGCGGAGTGAATAAACCTCTGGTGGTCGTTGATTATGCACACACGCCTGATGCACTCAGTAAAGTGCTAACAACATTAAGGCAGCATTGCCAACATAAATTAACGGTTATCTTTGGTTGCGGTGGTGACCGGGATACTGGTAAGCGGAGCGAAATGGGAAAAGTTGCGGTGCAATTAGCGGATGCGATTATCGTTACAGATGATAATCCCCGTTGCGAAAACAGTGCAGAAATTATTAATGATATTATTGCGAACCTTAGCACGGACAAGCTATACGTTATAAATGAGAGAAAAAAAGCAATTAAGCACGGAATATTAAATAGTCTGCCGCAAGATGTGGTCTTGATTGCTGGCAAGGGGCATGAAAACTATCAAGACATAAATGGCATTAAATATCCTTTCAGTGATCGTCAATGTGTACAGGAATTTCTGGCATGATAGCAATGCAACTTTCTGAAATAGCAGATATTGTAGAAGGAAGGTTAGCCGGTGTAGATAAGTGCATTGCCGGTATCAGTATTGATACACGTACATTATCTACTGGTGATCTCTATATTGCGATTAAAGGCGAACAGTTTGATGGGCATGACTATATTCGCCAAGCTGAAGAGGCAGGTGCTTGCGCTTTAATCGTGACCGATAAGGTGATCGCTAAATTGCCACAAGTCATTGTAAAAGATACTCGAATTGCCTTGGCTAAAGTAGCGGGAGCAGTGAGAAATAAAGTGCGGGTAAAAGTCTGTGCGATTACCGGAAGTAACGGTAAAACGACGGTTAAGGAGATGATAGCCGCTATTTTAGCGGTCAAGTATCCGATATTGTTTACGCTAGGAAATTTTAATAATGATATTGGCGTACCTCTGACCTTATTACAGTTAAAAAAACAACATCAGTTTGCTGTGATCGAAATGGGGGCTAATCATCAGGGTGAAATTGCTTACTCCTGCCGCTATGCTAGGCCAGATGTTGCTGTTATCACTAATGTGGGTGCGGCGCATATAGAAGGTTTTGGCAGTATTGACAAGGTGGCACGGGCAAAAGCGGAAATCATTCAATCGTTACCAAAGAAAGGTGTTGCTATATTGAATGCTGATGATGACTTTTACATGCAGTGGCGAGAGATCGCAGGACAACGCAAAGTAATTTCATTCGCTGTAGAAAACACGGCTGATGTACACGCAGAAAATATTGCAATGCAACTTGATGGCTTGCAGTTTAGAACGCAGTTTGATTTAGTTGTAGATGAGCAACGAGTACCGATTAATCTGGCCTTAGCTGGCCCTCACAATGTCCTAAATGCTTTGGCTGCCTGTGCGGCATGTATTGCATTAGGCGTTGAATATGAACAGATTCAACAGGGTTTACAGCAAGTCAAACCTGTTGAAGGGCGCTTACAATTATCTGTGTCGCCGACAGGTACTCAGATAATTAACGATAGCTATAATGCCAATCCTGCCTCGTTAGCAGTAGCATTAGCAGTATTAAAAAATTGTACAGGCGAGTTATGGCTCGCTTTAGGTGCCTTTGGTGAGCTTGGTGCTGATAGTCCGCAATGGCATAGTGATATGGCAGAACAAATTAGACTGGCAGGCGTTAAGCGACTATTTGTGGTGGGTGCAATGGCAGTAAATACCGCGCAAGCATTTGGAGAAGGTGCGGTTTATTATTCTCGGCAAGAAGATTTGATTGTTGCGTTAAAAAAGGCAATTAGCAAAGATGTCGTACTTTTAGTAAAAGGTTCGAGAGCACAGAAAATGGAACTTGTGGTAAACGCCTTATTAGATGAAATGAAATGAGATAAGGTATGTTATTGTATTTATTTGATTATTTGGCGCAATTTGATTCAGGTTTCAATGTATTTAAATATTTAACATTACGGGCTATTTTAGGGGCTTTAACGGCCTTGATTATTTCCTTTTTAGTCGGACCAGGTATGATTCGGCGCTTAAGTAATAAGAAAATAGGCCAGAATGTGCGTGCAGACGGGCCTGAGAGTCACTATGAGAAGGCCGGTACGCCGACTATGGGGGGGACGTTGATTTTAGTGGGTATTGCCATCAGTACCTTGCTTTGGGCGAATCTACAAAATAGCTACGTATGGGTGGCTTTGCTAGTAACAATGAGCTACGGTATTGTTGGTTTTGTCGATGATTATAAAAAAGTGATGCTGGGCAATAGTGATGGTTTATCAGCACGCGCAAAATATTTTTGGCAGTCAGTGATTGCTATCACTGCCGCACTCTTCTTATACAACTCGGCAGAAGTACCGGCAGAAACTCAGTTTATTGTGCCTTTCTTTAAAGAAGTCGTCATTGATATGGGCTGGTTTTATGTGGTTTTGACCTATTTTGTTATTGTTGGCACCAGTAATGCGGTTAATTTAACCGATGGACTGGATGGGCTGGCGATTTTACCTACCGTTATGGTCGCTGGTGCACTGGCGATATTTGCTTATCTGAGTGGTCATGTCACTTTTGCTGAATACCTGGCTATCCCCTCGATACCCAAAGCCGGAGAACTGGTCGTCTTTTGTGCTGCATTGGTGGGGGCGGGGCTGGGATTTTTATGGTTTAACGCCTATCCTGCGATGGTCTTTATGGGGGACGTGGGCGCTTTGGCATTAGGGGCTGCATTAGGTGTTGTGGCTGTGCTGGTCAGGCAAGAGATCGTGCTGGTGATTATGGGGGGCATATTTGTGATAGAAACTGTTTCTGTGATTATGCAGGTCGTCTCTTTCAAATTAACAGGTAAGCGTATTTTTAGAATGGCACCGATTCATCACCATTTTGAGCTAAAGGGGTGGCCTGAGCCACGGGTAATCGTAAGGTTCTGGATTATAACTTTCATTCTGGTTTTAGTTGGTTTAGCGACATTGAAGTTGAGATAGCAGATGAATATTGATGCAATATTAAATACGCTGGATAAGCAGTTCGCTTTAAATAAGAGACACTCTAAAATTTTAGTTGTTGGTTTAGGCAAAACGGGTTTATCGCTTGCTTATTATTTGCGCCGATTAGGACTACAATTTGCCATTGTTGATAGTCGAAAGAAACCGCCTTTTAATGATGATTTGTTAGATCAGATGCCTGATGTCGCGGTGTTTACCGGCGGGTTTGATCAAACTGTTTTTGCTGTCGCAACACATATTATTGTCAGTCCAGGCGTGTCTATGGATGAACCATTGATTCAGCAAGCCATTGCACAGGGAGTTAAGCCTTTAAGTGATATAGATTTATTTGCCTGCTCAGTCACTGAGCCTGTGGTTGCAATTACAGGCTCGAATGGCAAAAGTACAGTGACAACGATGTTGGGTGAAATGGTCAAAGTATCGGGTAAGCGAGTTGCTGTGGGTGGCAACTTAGGGACTCCCGCACTGGATTTACTGGCTCAGCAAGCCGAGATTTATATACTAGAATTATCCAGTTTTCAACTTGAGCGCACCAGCCAGCTAAATGCCGTTGCAGCAACAGTGCTTAATATTTCAGCTGATCATATGGATCGTTATGCAAGTCTGGATGCCTATGTTGAACAAAAACGCAAAGTATATGCTGGCAATGGAGTGATGCTGGTTAATAATGATTGCCCTTATAGTGCCGAAATGCAGAAATCAGATAGAGAGATACTGACTTTCGGTGTGCAAAAAAATGCTGATTATCATGTTTTAGAGACCACTGAAGGTGAGAGTCTGGCATATCATGGACAAGCAATATTAGCAGTGAATGAATTGTTAGTCGCGGGCATTCATAATCAGGCAAATGCTTTGGCTGCTTTAGCTTTAGGTGATGTACTCGGACTACCAAAATCAGCAATGTGCAATGCTTTACGTCAATACAAGGGTTTAAAGCACAGGGTTGAACTGGTGGCTAATATTCAGGGGGTCAACTGGGTCAATGACTCTAAGGCTACAAATGTTGGCGCATGTATAGCTGCTTTGCAAGGGTTTAAAGATGCCAGTGTCGTGCTGATAGCGGGAGGGGATGCAAAGGGAGCAGATATGAGTGACCTTGTGCCTATGCTAAAAGAAAAAGTTAAAGCGCTGTTATTAATTGGTAAAGATGGGGCATTGATTAAACAGGCAGTCAACGGGTGTATTGCTGTGCTGGAAGTGGCAACGATAAAAAAAGCAGTTAAAAAAGCCGCTAAAATTGCCAAATCAGGAGATACGGTGCTGCTATCCCCTGCCTGTGCAAGCCTGGATCAGTTCACTGATTACAAAGAACGAGGCAAGCTTTATACCACTGAAGTCATTCGGTTGGAAAAATGATGCTGAAAGAGTTTTAGACATATGAGTGCAATAAAGCTATTTGTTGATAAACCACTTATGACTGCGACTATTGCGCTTATTATTATAGGCTATCTTATGGTGGCCTCAGCGTCTTTACACTTAGGAATGAGTCTCACGGGAAAGCTTTATCATTACCCGCTCAGGCAGTTGATTCATATCATGATAGGTCTTATTGCAGGCGCAATGGTATATGCCGTACCGATGGATTTTTGGAATAAAGCCAGTCAGGGGCTGTTTTTCGCTGGTTTAATATTATTAATGCTGATCTTTATTCCCGGTCTAGGCGTAAAAGTTAACGGTAGCTTACGCTGGTTATCATTAGGAGGGTTTAGAGTACAAGTGTCAGAAGTCGTTAAATTGATTGTGGTTATTTATATGGCCAGCTTTGTGACGCGTCATCATGACCTCGTTAAAGAGTCTGTTTACGGCTTAGCTAAACCTTTACTGCTATTATTTAGTGCTTGCGGATTGTTGTTGCTAGAGCCCGATATGGGTTCGGCTGTCGTGATCCTGGTGATTGCCATAGGTATTTTGTTTCTGAGTGGTGCGCGGATACAACAATTTATACTCTTGCTTATTGCGACCGTTGTTGCGGGTACTCTTGCTGTCATTTATTCTGACTACCGGACAGCACGCGTGACGAGTTTTTTACACCCCTGGGATGATCCTTTTGGCAAGGGATTTCAGTTAGTACAAGCACTGATTTCTTTTGGCCGTGGCGAATGGCTCGGGGTAGGATTGGGGAGTGGTGTACAGAAACTTTTTTATTTACCTGAAGCGCATACTGATTTTTTATTTTCGGTAATAGGCGAAGAGCTGGGGTTGGTGGGTGTACTCAGTGTCATTTTTTTATTTGCGGTGATAGTCTGGCGCGCTTTTGTTATAGGCATGATGGCGGAACAGCTAAAGCAAAAATTTTGCGCATTTACTGCTTATGGTCTGGGAATCTGGTTTGCCTTTCAATCTTTTGTCAATATGGGAGTTAATATGGGCTTATTACCGACCAAAGGGTTGACACTGCCTTTTATGAGTTATGGAGGAGGCAGTATGGTTGTTATGTGCTGTGCCATGGCGATGTTGTATCGGGTGAATAGCGAAATGCTAACCTTGAAAAAAGCTGAAAAACAGAATGATGACTAAGCGCATTGTGATTATGGCAGGTGGTACAGGAGGACATGTTTTTCCTGCGCTTGCTGTTGCGCATTATTTAATCGAACAGCAGTGGCAAGTCAGCTGGATTGGAACGCAGAAGGGAATGGAAAGCCGAGTGGTTCCAGCAAACAATATTGCAATAGACTGGCTAAGTGTCAGTGGGCTAAGAGGAAAAGGGATTCTGGCGTTATTTAAAATGCCATGGATGTTATTAACCACTTGCCTGGAAGCACGGAAAATCTTACAACAAAGAAAACCTGATGTCGTGTTAGGAATGGGGGGGTTTGTGGCAGGGCCTGGAGGATTAATGGCAAAATGGATGGGAATCCCGCTAGTCATTCATGAACAGAACCAGATTCCTGGAACAACAAACCGCTTATTAGCACATATGGCAAATAAGGTTTTACAGGCTTTTCCTGATAGTTTTTGCAGTGCCAGGAATGCCATGTGTACTGGAAACCCCTTACGTAAGGAATTTTCAGGGCAGAGGAAACGGCGTATAAAGCCTAGTTCAGATGCATTACGGGTTTTAGTGATGGGAGGCAGTTTAGGTGCACAGCGCTTAAATGAAGTAGTACCTGAGGCACTTGCTTTACTTGAAAAAGTAGAAGTAAGGCATCAGACAGGTACAACCATGTATCAGCAAGTCACTGAGGACTATCAACAACGTTCAATTAATGCAAAAGTGATGGCATTTATAGATGATGTGGTCGCAGCCTATACATGGGCAGATATAGTGATATGTCGTGCAGGAGCCATGACAGTAAGTGAAGTAGCTGCAATGGGTGTGCCCAGTATACTGGTACCCTATCCTTATGCTATAGATGATCATCAGACGGCTAATGCTCAATATTTAGTTGATGCAGGTGCCGGTATATTATTACCGCAGCAGCAATTAACAGTATCATTGCTGGCGGCACAGCTTATCACTTGTTTAGATCAACTAAAGGAGATGGCAAAGGCTGCAAAACAAAGTGCGCAATTAAATGCAACATATCAGGTTGCTGAGCAGTGTATGCTGGAGGCGGCATGAAAGACTCTATCAACCAGATTATCAGGCAACGCTTGAAGAATATGCAGAACATCCATTTTGTTGGAGTGGGTGGCACCGGCATGAGTGGTATTGCTGAAGTGTTATCAAATCAGGGCTGTCAGGTGTCTGGTTCTGATATTAAAGAAAGCTCAGTGACAGAGCGTTTAAGAGCAGCAGGTGTCAAGGTATTTATTGGGCATGATCAGAAAAACCTTGCTGGTGTGGATGTTGTGGTTGCTTCAACTGCTGTTAATAAAAGCAATATAGAAGTCAAGTATGCTTACCAGAAGCGCATTCCTGTTATTTCCCGTGCTGAAATGCTGGCGGAATTGATGCGTTTTCGCTTTGGTATTGCTGTTGCAGGTACCCATGGAAAAACGACAACAACCAGCCTGGCCGCCAGTATTTTAGCAGAAGCGGGGCTGGATCCTACCTTTGTGATAGGTGGGCGACTGAATAGTGTGGGCACAAATGCCAAGCTAGGTCAGGGACAGTACTTAGTCGCAGAGGCAGATGAAAGTGATGCCTCGTTTTTACACTTGCAGCCCATTATGGCTGTCGTGACTAATATTGATCAGGATCATATGGAGACATATGAAGGCAGCTTTGCCCGCTTAAAAAATACCTTTATTGAGTTTTTATATCACGTTCCTTTTTATGGTTTAGCCGTATTGTGTCTTGATGATCCTGGAGTGCGGGAAATAATACCGCAATTATCCAAACCGATTAGAACCTATGGCGTTAATGTAGATGCTGATATCAGAGCAGTCGATATAAAGCAGCAAGGAATGCACACCTCTTTTTGGGTGAAGCGCTGGGACGAGCATCAGGATATTCACATCACATTAAATATGCCAGGTTTGCACAATATGCTAAATGCGCTGGCTGCCATTACCATTGCCACGGAATTAAATATAGATGATAAAGCCATTATTAAAAGTCTGGCCGAGTTTAAAGGCGTAGGGCGGCGATTTCAATTAAATGGTGAGATTGCATTACAACAGGGTAAATTAACGTTGGTCGATGACTATGGGCATCACCCTAGAGAGATTACTGCGACATTAGATGCATTAAAACAGGCATGGCCGAGGAAACGTTCGCTGGTCGTTTTTCAACCGCACCGTTATTCCAGAACACGGGATTTATTTGAAGACTTTGTGAATGCACTTTCTAAGGTTGATGTGCTAATCTTATTAGAGGTATATCCGGCGGGTGAAGATGCCATTACCGGCGCGGATGGACGAGCCTTAAGTCGGGCGATACGCATAAGAGGGCAAGTAGATCCTGTGTTTGTTGAAAATATAGACGATCTCGCACAAATATTAGTCGGCATTATTCGGCCTAATGATGTTTTATTAACCATGGGAGCAGGAAATGTGGGACATATCGCTACCCAGCTACCGCAGCAGTTAGTTGAAATAATAGCAAAATGAATCAGTTAAACAGCGTGTTACGCGGACAATTACTCCAGGATGAATCGCTTGCAAAGTATACCAGCTGGCGCGTAGGGGGAATCGCTGAACGCATGTATATACCCGCAGATAAACAGGATCTACAAGTCTTTATAACAGGCTTGTCTGCACAGGAGCCGGTATTCTGGCTAGGGCTTGGGAGTAATTTATTAATCAGGGATGGTGGGATACGAGGTACCGTTATTGCTGTCCGGAGCAAGGTTAAGAAAGTAGATTTACTAACCAATACAATGGTGTATGTTGAATGTGGAGTGCCTTGTGCTCATGTGGCGCGTTTTTGCTCGGAGCATGGTTTATCAGGTGGCGAATTTTTAGCAGGCATACCAGGAACAATGGGGGGAGCACTCAAAATGAATGCAGGTGCTTTTGGCGCAGAAACCTGGGATTTGGTGGAAAGTATTGAAATGATGCCCATTGGCGGTCAGTTTGTTACCTGCCAAGCTGAGCAATTTGAAGTGGGATATCGTACAGTCAAAGGGATTGGTAATCACTGCATTCTATCTGCCGTTTTAAAATTAACTAAGGATGTGAGTCAGGCAGGTCAGAAAAAAGTGAAAAAATTTTTGGCACGACGAGCCGCAACACAGCCGATAAACCAGCCTAGCTGTGGTTCAGTCTTTAGAAACCCGGCAAATGATTTTGCAGCACGGTTGATTGAGGCCAGTGGTTTAAAAGGATATTCCATTGGTGGTGCTGAGGTCTCTGAAAAACATGCAAATTTTATTGTTAACACAGGGAAAGCCAAGGCTGCCGATATAGAACAGCTTATTAACTATGTGCAGAGTGAAGTTGCGCAGCAACAGGGTATTGAGTTACATACAGAAGTTTGTATCGTAGGAAACAAACTCACATGAAACCAGGCGTAATAAATCAGGCAACAGATTTTGGCCGTGTCGCTGTGCTAATGGGAGGGGCTGCTGCTGAACGTGAAATTTCATTAAATAGCGGACAAGCTGTCTATCAGTCATTGTTACGCAATAAAATTGATGCTGTTGCCATTGATGTTACAACGACAGCCCTGGAGGCATTAAAAAACATTCAGTTTGATCGTGTTTTTAATATCATTCATGGTCGTGGTGGGGAAGATGGTGTGTTACAAGCCTTATTGGAAACTTTGCAAGTGCCCTATACGGGGAGTGGCGTGCTTGCATCCTCACTCAGTATGGATAAGTTGCGTACTAAGCTGTGCTGGCTAGGAGCGGGCTTAGCAACGCCTAAATGGTATTTGTTACAGCAACAAAGTGATATTGAACACTGTATTGCTGCATTGGGTTTTCCGCTTATTGTAAAACCTGCACTGGAAGGATCAAGTCTTGGAATGAGTCGTGCTGAGACTAAAGAAGAGCTTTTTATTGCATGGCAAGAAGCGACTCAATATCAGTGTGATGTTTATGCGGAAGCCTGGGTGCAGGGTAAAGAATATACAGTAGGCATATTAAATGGCGAGGCATTGCCTGTTATTCGACTCGAAACGCCTAATGCATTTTACGACTTTGATGCAAAGTATCGGGCAGATACCACTCAATACCATTGCCCTGCAGGTTTAGCGGCTGATGTTGAAACGGGACTTGCTCGACTATCTTTAGAGGCATGTAAAATAATTGGTGTCACAGGCTGGGGACGTGTCGATTTATTTGTTGATGAACAGCAGCAAATACAATTAATTGAAGTGAATACCGTCCCAGGAATGACCGATCATAGTTTAGTTCCCATGGCGGCTAAACAAGCCGGTTTAGGTTTTGATGAATTAGTCTGGCGTATTTTAGAAACGAGTTTTAAATGATCAAGACGCAAACTCAAGTTCAACTGGTTTGCGTGGTTTTAATTTGTATTGTCATTCTGTTAATCAGACCGACACTGCAAAAGATTATAGCTAAAATGATACCGATACGCTATGTACAGGTAGAAGGAGCATTTCAGTACTTAGATAAAAAAGATATACAAAACAAGATCAGTCCATTGATGCAATGGGGATATTTTTCAGTCGATTTACAGCGGATACAATATTCTGTAATGGACTTACCCTGGGTTGAAAAAGTACGTGTACAAAGGTTATGGCCTGATAAGCTCAAGCTTAGAATTTATGAACAAAAGCCAGTTGTACGTTGGCAAATGAAAAGTTTATTAAATGTTCGTGGTGATGTTTTTACACCGGCGAACATAGAGGAGTTTCAGTCCTTGCCAGTATTGTATGCGCCCATTGAGCAGCGTTATCAATTATTGCAGGTGATGGGTGGTATGCAGGTCAGTCTAATGGATCAAGGCTTATATCTAGCTGAGTTTAGAGTGAGCGCAAGGCAGTCCTGGCAGTTGTTAATGGAAAATGGCATGGTGATACAATTAGGACGATTCCAGCCTTTACAGAAGTTTACCCAGTTAATGCAAACGTTAATGATTGCGGGTAATGAACTCGTGGAAAAAATGGCTTATATTGATATGCGCTATCCAAATGGCTATGCTGTCCGGTGGCGGATAAATGAACAGTTGATATGGGAAAAATAAAAAAAAGTCTGTATTAAGCAGTCTAAATAGTAGTGTGAAAGGCAAAAAAATGGCAAAACACAGAGAGCGTAATTTAATTGTAGGTTTAGATATTGGAACATCTAAAGTTGCCGCAATCGTTGGGGAAGTAAATGAAAGTGGAGAGGTTGAAGTTATTGGTATTGGAGTAACACCTTCCCGTGGCTTAAAAAAAGGTGTGGTTATTAATCTTGAGTCGACAGTCAGCTCTATCCAGCGTGCAGTCGAAGAAGCTGAATTAATGGCTGGTTGTGAAATCACATCAGTTTATGCCGGGATTGCTGGCAGTCATATTAAGAGTTTAAATTCGCATGGCATCGTTGCCATTAAAAATAAGGAAGTCTCTCAATATGATATTGGTCGTGTTATAGACTCAGCACGCGCTGTTGCTATTCCTGCTGATCAGAAAATATTGCATATACTGCCTCAGGAGTTTGTTATTGATATGCAAGAGGGCATTAAAGAGCCCATCGGTATGTCGGGTATACGTCTGGAAGCAAAAGTACATATGGTGACCGGAAGTGTCAGTGCTGCGCAAAATATTATTAAATGTATACGTCGTTGTGAGCTGGAAGTCGATGATATTGTTTTAGAACAATTAGCCTCCTGTTCTTCTGTTTTGACTGAGGATGAAAAAGAATTAGGTGTTTGTTTGATCGATATTGGCGGGGGGACAACTGATATTGCCATTTTTTCGCAAGGTGCGATTAAACATACTGCCGTGATCCCTATCGCGGGTGATCAGGTCACTAATGATGTGGCTGTGGCCTTACGTACACCGACAAAAAGTGCTGAATACATAAAGCGAAATTATGCTTGCGCCTTAACTCAATTAGCAAGTGCAAATGAAATTATTGAAGTTTCAAGTATTGGTGATCGACCGCCTAGAAATATATCTAAACAGAATCTCGCAGAAATTATTGAGCCGCGTTATGAAGAGTTAATGCTTTTAGTGCAGGCTGAACTGCGACGTAGTGGCTATGAAGGCTTAATCGCGGCGGGTATTATTCTAACAGGCGGAAGTTCCAAGATTGAAGGCCTTATTGAATTGGCCGAAGAAATTTTTCATATGCCAGTGCGCTTAGGTTTACCACAGCATGTGTCTGGTTTGACTGATGTTGTGGATAATCCGGCACATTCAACTGGGGTGGGTTTATTGTTGTATGGGAGAGACCATATACTAAGTAATGAACATTTATTAGAGTCAGAAGAAGGGTTAATTGCAAGAATTAAAGCTTGGTTTCTAAGTAATTTTTAAAAAATAGTTTTTGAAAAAAAGAGGTAGAAGTGATGAAATATGAATTAATGGATGTGGGGATGGAAAACGCTGTCATTAAAGTAATCGGTGTTGGTGGTGGTGGCGGTAATGCTATTAATCATATGATCAATAGTCATATTGAAGGTGTAGATTTTGTGTGTGCTAATACTGATGCGCAGGCATTGCAACGCCTGGATGTCAAGTCTGTTATACAGTTAGGTGCTGAATTAACCAAAGGACTGGGAGCGGGTACTAACCCTGAGGTGGGAAAAGAAGCGGCAGAAGAAAATAAAGATTTGATTCGCGAAGTGCTTGAAGGTGTCAATATGTTGTTTTTAACAGCGGGAATGGGCGGTGGAACAGGTACCGGAGCCATTCCTGTGATTGCCGAAATTGCCAAAGAATTAAATATTCTAACTGTAGCCGTGGTGACCAAGCCTTTTAATTTTGAAGGAAATCAGAAGAAACGGGTAGCCGAAGCAGGAATTATAGAACTCGAAAAACATGTAGACTCCCTGATTATTATTCCTAATCAAAAACTCTTGCCCGTGCTAGGTGCCAATGTTTCCATGAAGAAAGCATTTGCAGCTGCGAATGATGTTTTATTAGATGCGGTACAAGGAATTACCGAACTGATTACCAGTCCAGGTCTGATTAATGTTGATTTTGCTGATGTTAAAACAGTGATGTCTCGCATGGGCGCAGCCATTATGGGGACAGGGATTGCCAGTGGTGAAAATAGAGCCAGAGAAGCAGCAGAGAAGGCGATTGCATGTCCTTTGCTGGAAGATATTAACTTGCAAGGCGCACGAGGTATTCTGGTTAATATTTCAGCAGCAGATATGGGGATTGCTGAATTTGATGAAGTCGGTAATATTGTACATGAATTTGCTTCGGATGAAGCGATCATTAAAATTGGCATGTCAGTAGATGAAAGTCTGAGTGATGAAATTAAAGTCACCGTTGTTGCTACGGGCATGGGGGGGGGAGAGGCACACAAAACAGTCAGTACACCGATAAAAGTTGCTGCGACTAACGCGGCTGCAACGGATTATGCAGGGCTGGAAACACCTGCAATTACAAGAAGAAACGCTGATAATAAAGAGACGCGTTTCGGTGTGCAGCCTAAAAATTCAGCCGATATGGATTATTTAGATATTCCTGCATTTTTAAGACGTCAGGCAGATTAGTTGGTTTTTAGCTGTTGTTTGTTAGCATTCTATATTTGCATAAGGAATGGGCACGAAATAAATTGAGCAACTGACGCAGAATTTTTGTTCGTATTCAAGATGCACAAACTTAGGGAGATGGAAACAAATAATCATCCAATATTGCGAGTCTTTTTGTCCG
>CAZLLL010000018.1:0-16359 GCA_964560255.1 uncultured Methylomonas sp. | reverse complement strand
GCAAACAAAAATACTGCATCATAATTGCACAACTTATTCAATTCCCATTCCTTAATGTCTTTAAATTACAAGCTAAACTCATCCTGTGATACATATTTCACAGAGAATATGCTTAAACCCATAATGCCCCTTAATAGCTAAATGTCAACAACTGAAAATAACCCTGCTACAAACTTTATTCGTCAAATCATCAGCAAAGACCTGGCAGAAAATAAATACAATCAAGTTATCACCCGTTTTCCGCCAGAACCCAATGGTTTTTTACATATTGGTCACGCAAAATCCATTTGCTTAAATTTTGGCGTGGCGATAGAAAATAAGGGCTTATGCAATTTACGTTTCGATGATACCAATCCCGAAAAGGAAAGCATCGAATTTGTTCAGGCAATTGAAAAAGATGTGCGCTGGCTGGGTTTTGAATGGGCAGAATTAAAGTATTCATCTGATTATTTTGAGGCACTGTCTGGTTTTGCAGTGAAGTTAATTGAAAAGGGCCTAGCTTATGTGGACAGCTTAAGCGCGGAACAAATTCGTGAATATAGAGGCTCATTAACGCAGCCGGGGAAAGAAAGCCCCGATCGCAGTCGCAGTATTGCAGATAATCTGAATCTCTTTAGCCGTATGCGTGCGGGTGAGTTTGCCGAGGGGCAATTTTTGCTACGGGCTAAAATTGATATGGCATCTGCGAATATTAATATGCGCGATCCTGCCTTATATCGTATCCGTCATATACAGCATCAGCGTACCGGTGATGACTGGTGTATTTATCCCATGTATGACTATACACATTGCATATCCGACGCGCTTGAAGGGATTACTCACTCTTTATGTACGCTGGAATTTGAGGATCACCGCCCGCTATATGACTGGATACTCGATAATATTGAGATTGATTGTCATCCACAGCAAATAGAATTTGCGCGCCTGGAGCTGGAATACACGATTGTCAGTAAACGTAAATTGAATCAACTGGTGGTTGATGGACATGTAAAGGGCTGGGATGATCCGCGTATGCCAACCATTGCAGGGCTGCGCCGTGCTGGTTTTACGCCGACCGCGATTCGTGATTTTTGTGAACGTATCGGAGTGACTAAAAAAGATTCATCAATAGAAATGGCCGTGCTGGAAAGCTGCATTCGTGAAGACTTAAATAATACGGCTGCAAGAGCGATGGCGGTATTAGATCCTCTAAAAGTAGTGATAGAAAATTACCCAGATGATAAATGCGAGCAGTTGGAGGCAAGTAATCACCCGCAAAATGAAGCCATGGGTAAGCGAATAGTCCCTTTTGCTAAAGAAGTCTATATTGATCAGGATGATTTTGCCGACGTTCCTCCCCCTAAATACAAACGCCTTATAGACGGCGGCGAAGTGCGTTTGCGAGGGGCTTATGTTATTAAATGCCATCAGGTTATTAAAGATGCAGACGGTAAAGTTGTTGAGCTGCACTGTACTTATGATGAAAACACACTGGGCAAGAAGCCAGAAGGGCGCAAGGTAAAAGGGGTGATACACTGGGTTTCCGTTGCCCATGCGCTGGATGCTGAAGTGCGTTTATATGACCGCTTGTTTAAGGTACCGAATCCTGGGGCTAAAGAAAATTTTTGCGATGTATTAAACCCTGATTCTCTGCAAGTGATATCAGCGGCTAAAGTAGAGGCGAGTCTTGCCAATGCTGCATTAGGCAGTCGTTATCAATTTGAGCGGGTAGGTTATTTTTGTTTGGATACAAAAGATAGCTCGGCGGATAAATTGGTTTTTAACCGTACGGTGACATTACGTGATACCTGGGCAAGTCATTAAGGAATGTGATTTTTATAACTTGCGTATTCTTAGGAATGGGCACGAAATAAGTTGAGCAACTGGCGCAGTATTTTTATTCGTATTCAAGGCGTATAAATAGGCGCATAGCCAGCTACGTAACTATTTATACAACGCTGAAGACGGATAAAAAGACAAGCAAGTTGCTCAAGTTATTTCGTGCACATTCCTCAGGTAACTCGCAATAAATAAACTACCCATATTGCGCAGAATTTTTGTTTGTCTTCAAGGCGTAGAAATAGGCGCATAGCAGGCTACGTAACTATTTCTATAACGCAGAAGACGGACAAAAAGACTAGCAAAATGGGTGGTTTTTTTGTTGCGAGTTGCCTTAAGGCTTAAATTGACAGCAAATAATAACTCAAACAGCCTACTTATAAATATATTTCATGTTTTTTCGTTGTAGAACAGACTTCAGCCCGCCAACACTAGAGCTTATTTTAAAGGCGGGCGAAGCCCTGCTCTACGAGCCTACTGAATGTCCCACCTTAAGTTCGTAGCCGATTATTGTAATATATCCTGTTCTAATGCTTTTTTAACGGCGCCACCAGGATCAAGCGATAAACCAAACATAAATAATTCATTAGCGGCAATTTCATTTTTCTGTTTTCTAAATATGCGGCCTTTGATTAAGCAGCGTAATGCGATTAATCTATTTGTTTTTCTATAATGCTGTTTAATATTTTCTGTTGCCTGGTCGTGAGTAGAAATAAACTCACCCCACTGAATATTAATATTTTTCAATTGAGGTAATGTTTTGTCCTGGCCTATAATTGTGGTTAGTTTTTTTCCTATGTCTTGAAAAATATTAAGGTGATTATTTAAATAATCCGAATCTATGGTTTGAATGATCAGTAAGGGTGAAAATATTGCGACTGCGTTTAAAGTCTCTGTATTGATAGCATTTCGAGATTCGCTCAAAAGCTTATTGATACGTATTTTTTTTGCTTTTGTAATGTTGCTCGACATTGCTAACACTTGCCTGTTTTTAGGCAATATACTTTGTATCTGGCTTGCAACCTGTAGTGCTAAATCAAATGAGTCTTGCTGGACAGTGGTATCTATCTGTTGCTGGTAAACGTTGATTAATTGTTCTTTATAGGGAGCCATTATTTTTCCCAGATCATACTCAGAAAACTGCGTTTTTAACCCCTTAATAAGTGTATTAATTTCGCTTAATTGCTTACCTTTGATCGCTGTTTGTAATTGTAATGATGCTTTATTAGCCACTGCAAAGCCTAAGGATAATTTAGCCTTTTTATCTGTTAGCTGAATAAACTGACTGGAATGGGCATCAGCAGGTTTTAATATTTTCCAGTTATCTAGTAGACGTTGCGCTAAAGCATATTGATTATTACCCATAGCAGCATCAATTTTTTTTGTATAGCTTTTAGACAAATCAGGAAGCTGTATTAGTGGATTCTCTGGCGCTATAACAGAAACTTCCTTTTGAATATTCTGGATAATAGTAATCTCAGGTTCTGCCTGCGATAACTGCTGCTGATAAAGGGCTTTTTGCAAATTAAGATAGGCATTTTTTTTCTGCCCATTTTTTTGGGCTAATTGTTTAAGTTTATTCTGCTCTTTACTACGTTTAGGGAATAAGGATATTCCAGCAGAAATTTCTGCTGTTGCCGCACTAAATTTTTTGTCAGCAATGTGCTGAGTGATTGTTGTATGATAAAAATCAAGTATACGTCGTTTAACGGATGACTGACTTAAGACATCTTTAATTAAAGTGGCAGGTAATGACGGAAACAGGTTTATAATTTTTGTCAATTGTAAGTGATTACTGTCAATAATCTGTTGAATTAATTCATCCCGTTTTTTTACATAGGCTAGTTTCTGTACAAGTTGCGTGCGCTTATTTATATCATTTTTTTCAAGGCTATGCCAATGAGAAAGCAGCGTCTCTGCCTCTCTTAGTTTATGCCCCTTAATGGCAGCAGAAATTTCGTCATAGTAACGACTCGTCAGGACTGGTAACTGACGCAAGGCATTGACTTTATCAATTTTAGCTAATAATGCACGGTTTTTCTGGAAGCAGGGAAATAATTTAGTTAAACCTATTGTATTATCTGCAAGGCATTGCTGATAATCTTTCTGCAAGCTGACTATCCTGTTTGATTTTTTAGGTTCAATACTATTAGATAGCCCAACTAGACGCATTGAATCTGGATACTGCTGGAGGATATGCCGGGATAGTTGTTCTGCTTGCTGAAAGTCATCATTGGCAAGTGCCAGGTCAACTTTTTTGTTGTAATATGAAATCAACGTATCGCGAACTTTTCTATCAGCAAAAAACCTTCGTTGAATAACGGGATTAAACTGGGCTATGACGTTTAAAATATCATCAGAAGTGCCATGTTGTGCCACTATATATTCGACCAGATCCACACGAAAAGAAGGCTTGTCTAATAATTCTTGTTGTCCATCAACAGAGAGCGAAGTAAAGTCATTGATAGCAGAACTTATTTTTTGTTCAATACTGGCACTGACCTGATTTAATTGCCAGTTGTTATAACTTTGGTATGCAACAAATGGAACGACAGTAAGGCTGGTAAGGATAATAGAGCCAATGATAAACCACTTTGTACGTTTCTGACTTGCCACTTGCTGGGGTGAAAATAATTCAGAATAGAATTCACTGGCACTACTGGTTCTTTTATCTCTATGAAAACAAAGTCCATGTAGCAGAGCTTGAAACTCGTCTTTTTTAAGCCCAGAAATCTGCTTTGGCTTCATCTTCTCTCGTTCCGCTTTTAAAGAAAGACATTTATTAAAAGGATGATGACCTGATAATAGCTCATACACAACACAAGCAAGGCTATAGATATCATCCTTAATATCTGGCTCAGATTCCATTAACATTTCACTACTGGCATAAGCCGTAGTCATGGCACCGAGGGAGCCAGGATCAAACAGTGTTTCGTCTCGTGCTTCGCGGTTACTGAGCCTGGCGATACCAAAATCTATGACTTTACAATCTTGTGTATCCGGATTATAAAAAACATTACCAGGCTTAAAATCAAGATGAATGATGCCTTCTTGATGCGCGTAGTCAAGTGCATCACACATTGCTTTAATGATGGGCTGAGCTTGCTGTAAAGGGATGCCCTGCGGATTTTGCTTAATAAAATCCTTTAACTCGCTTCCTACCAGATATTCCATGGCAATAAAAACTTCATTCTCATCACCATTTAACTCATAGGCTTTGACAATATTTGGATGAATAAGTTTTTTATAGCGCGAAAACTCCCTAACTAATGCCTTCAGTGCATATGGGTGGCTTCTAATTTCGCGGTTAATAAACTTAATAGCAACGTACCTATCCTTGGCTTCTCCAGCATCTTGTATAAGGTCTAAAGCTTTCCATACCTGCCCCATACCGCCACTGCCTATTTTGACTTCAAGCTGGTAATTGCCGCGAATAATTTGTCCCGATTTAATGGGAGGTGCTTGTTTGGCGTTGCCAGCTTGCATTATACTTGCTGGTAAAGAAGATAATTGGCTATTACTATGATCAATAGCAGGATTTTCAAAGTACTTAGCAGGCGGAGGTGTCTGCAATATTCGTGTTTGCTGATCAGATAGTCTGTTGAATAACAGCTTATCAAAATCCTGCGGTAATTTTGCAGCACTAATTAATGCGATAAGTTCCTGCTGAGATTGATTATCCAAACTATTTTTTGACAGCAAAAAATCCAGTTGCTTAATAATAGTATTTGCGTCTGATGTTCCTTTTTTAAAAGCATTAAGGTTCTGAGAAAAATCAGACTTTTCTTTAGACCAAGAGTCAGATTTTTTCATAATTCCCCTTAAATTGGCTACTTTTGTAAAATTTAAAAATTTTATTAGTGACTATTATAATCTGACTAGCCGCAAAGCGGATTGCAAATTATTGATTTTTTGGTGATGATGCTTGTTGTATATAGGCTTACCTGAGGAATGTGCACGAAATAACTTGAGCAACTGACTTGTCTTTTTGTCCATCTTCGGTGTTGCACAAACAGTTACGTAGCCTGCTATGCGCCTTGAATACGAACAAAAATCCTGTGTCAGTCTCTCAAGTTATTCCGTGCCCACTCCTAAGCTATTATTCTTGCGATCATACAACAAAAAACTGATATATGTTAATTATATCATTTTGCAAACTATTACAAAAACATTTGTTGAGCTGAGCAGATTAGGCCAAAATTTACAGTGAATTAGCATATTTTTTAGTGCCATTACATTAGAGTTGTTCTCGTGAATTAAAAAATAAAAATAATTTAAAATCAATTGATTACAATAATTCGTTTGTCAAAAAACTAGATGAAATGCAATTTTATTCAATTTCTTCATAAATTAAAGTACACTAAAAAACATAACATACTGATTATTGAATATTCAAAAGAACAACTCTATTATCACATTCCTTATTACTATGATTCCTTACTCGTTAGTAAAGTGCGAGAAATCAACATCAATCAGTGCAGGGACTTTATCGCTAGAGACAGGGCGGCTATAAAAATAGCCTTGTATTATCTGACAACCCAAATCTTGTAAAATGAGTGCCTGTTCTTTATTCTCAACACCTTCGGCGACTAATTGGTAGTCTAGAGCATTTGCTAAGTCAATGATTGCACCTAAAAGTAGAGAAGCATAAGGATTGTTAACAACATCATCGACAAAGACTTTATCAATTTTCAAATAATCCAGTGGTAAAAGCTTTAATGAAGCCAAGGAAGAATAACCGGTACCAAAATCATCAATAGCTATTTTTATACCAAGCAGCCTTAACTGCTCAATGATACCCAGAGATTCTTCCGCTTGCATGGTACTTTCGGTTATTTCCAATGCTAGATATTTTGCCGGAACCCCCGTTTTAGCTAAAATACCTCGAATCGTATTGAGTATATCGTTGTTTTGAAAATGTAGTGCGGCAAGATTTACTGCGACCTGAATATACGGCAGGCCCGATTGATGCCATAGCATAATTTGCTCACAAACGGCATTAAGCACCCAAGCATCCAATTCAACGATTAATCCCAGGCGTTCAATTTCAGGAATAAATTCTCCTGGAATAATGATGCCTTTTTCAGGGTGTTGCCACCGGATCAATGCCTCCATACTGATCATCCGCCCTATTTGCACGCATATTTGTGGTTGAAAGTGAAGAATGAATTGTTCTTTGTCGAGCGCTTCACGTAACATTTGTTCCTTTTCCAACCGAGAATCGGCTTGTATAGCCATGTCTTGTGAATGGAAAGCAAAGCACTGTTTACCGGCTTGTTTAGCTGCATACATCGCTGTATCAGCTGCTTTCATCAGTTTCACTTCCGTATCCCCATCACGTGGAAAAACAGCTATGCCAATGCTGACTCGTGGTTTTATTTGTTGATGATTTAAAAACAAAGGTTCGTTAATTCTCTGTAAGCACCGCTCTGCAATATCTGCAACAAACTCATCGCTACTGACATCGCTTAATAATAAACAAAATTCATCGCCCCCTAGGCGTGCAGCAAAATCAGCATCTCTTATCACTTCTTGCAATCGCTCTGCGATGACTTTGAGTAGCTGGTCGCCCATATCATGTCCTAGGCTATCATTAATTTCTTTAAAACCATCCAGATCAAGAAATAGAAACGCAAATTTTTCACTTTGATGGCTTGCTGATTTGATAATCGCCTGAATACGTTTGTGATAATAAGTTCTGCTAGCAAGTCCTGTCAGATGGTCAAAGTAGGCGAGCTGATGAATTTGTTTTTCCGCTTCTTTGCGCTGACTAATATCCTGCACTGTTCCTGCCACACTGAGCTGGCCATTTTCAGTTACCTTGACAACCTCTTGATGGACAAAGAGTACATTTCCCTGTCTAGTTTGCAATTGATATTCAATATGTTGCGCTGTTGTGCTATAAGGTGCTTCCAGAATCATATTTTTTACCATACTCTGGTTTTCTGGCTCAATTAAAGCAATAAACCCTTCTAGCGTTGCGTTAAAGGTTTGCAGATCTATATCACATAAATCAGCCAGTTGATCAGATATTTGAAAATGGTTTTGTTTGACATCCCAAAGCCAATAGCCCAAGCGAGCAATACGTTGCGCGGCAGTTAACTGGCGCTTGCTGTTTCTGAGCTCTGCAGCATCCTGACCTGCTCTTAACATAAAATTCAGGCGATGGATCAATATAGGGTAATTTATCGGTTTTACAATAAAGTCAGTCGCACCTGCCTCAAAAGCACGATTGATGGAGTCAACATCACCTAATCCTGTTGACATAATAATCGGCACATCAACCATATCAATATTATGACGTAATAAACGGCAGGTTTCAAAGCCATCCATTTGCTCCATAATGGCATCTAGCAAAACTAGGTCTGGCTTATGTTGCTTGCACTTTTCCAGTGCCTGTATGCCGCTATTGACCTCATCGATAGCGAATGATGAAGATGCCAAGAGTGAACCGGTGATCAAGCGAAAGCCAGCATCATCATCCACTATCAAAATACGATGCTCCTTGCTGCTCTGAGTTTGAACCGCTGGGACTGGCTGGAGAGTCGTATTTTCAATATTTGTTGTCTTAAGTTCTTGTTTTAATGCTTTGGTAATATCTGGCAAGTTCCTGTTGATGGTTTTTAGCAATGCATCAATACCATAAATATTGCCTTGCTTGCTACTCTCTTCAATGCTTGCTGCACACTCTGCCATTGTTAGTATACCCAGGTTGGCACAAGTTGATTTAAAACTATGTGCAACGCGTGTTAAGGCACTACAATCTTCCTCATCTAATGCATTTTGTAGTGCTTCAATGTTTGCAGGCGTGGAACTTAAAAATAGCGTAATCGCTTTGTTTAGCAGATTTTCTCCGCTTGCCGTCGTATGTTGTCTTAAATTATCCAGTGCGACAGAATTTAAAATATCAACACTGAGTTGTGTATTGGTGGATTGAATACTGACTGGTGTTACAAGGGTTAATTCCGGCTCTTCCTGTTGACTGGGTAGCCATTTTTCCAAAATGGTCTGCAATTGTTTTTGATTAAAAGGTTTACTCAGATACGCGTCCATACCTGCCTCTTTACATTGCTCGACTATACCTTTTTGAACATCAGCCGTCAGGGCAATAATGGGGACATACTGTCCGTTAGCCTGATTTTCTTCAATTTCCCGTATTTTGATTGTCGCTTCGAAACCATCCATTTCAGGCATATGGCAATCCATTAGAATGCCATCATATTGCTCACCGAGTGTGGCTGTCACAGCCTCCAGTCCATTATTAACAACGTCGACCTGGCAGCCGATAGAGCGTAAAATTGCCACTCCGACTTCCTGATTAATCAAGTTATCTTCCGCTAACAGAATATGTCCTGAAAGTTTATTAATCTCGTTGGAACCTAAATTGTGGAGAGCCTGATCCTGGCTTTGAATTGACCCCATCAATTCGAGCAGGCAATTCAGCAGTTTTTTCTGGATAACAGGTTTAGTCAAAAAATAACGAATCCCATAGTCCATACCTTGCTCCAGCTCAAGAACCACATTGTCAGAGCTTAACATGACTAAGGGTAGAGATTGAAATTGCGGGTCATTATGCAATATTTTGGCGAGTGTCAAACCATCCATTTCTGGCATATGCCAATCCAGTATTGCTGCGTGATAGGATTTATTCTGCTTTCTTGCATCCAGTAAATGGCTGATAGCCTGAGCCGCACTTGAGGTACAGTAATAATTTATTCCCCAGTAACTCAGCTGGCTGGATAATATTTCACGATTAGTGGCATTATCATCGACTATCAGAATATTAATTCCTTGTAGAGAAGACATATCGCACTTTTGCAGTGTTAATTGCTCACTACGTTCCAGGCATAGGCTAAAACTAAAACTAGAGCCCTCGCTGACCACACTGCTTAATTGCAGTTGCCCACCCATCATTTCCAGCAGCTGTCTGGAAATACTCAACCCCAGGCCTGTGCCGCCGTGACGACGGGTAATTGAGCCATCAGCCTGAGTGAAGCTTTCGAAAATCAAGGATTGTTGCTCGGATGCAATACCCACTCCAGTATCGCTGACTTCAAACAACAAATTTATCTGCCTTTCAGAGTTAGTCTGGTCTATATAGCTGACTTTTAGCTGTATTTCACCTCGGTGAGTGAACTTGATTGCGTTACCCAATAAATTAACGAAAACCTGGCGTATTCGTTCAGCATCACCGCGCACAATACCGCTCAATTCTAATGGTAAGTTCAGTACCAGCTCCAGGTTCTTTGCATGTGCCTGAGATGCCATCATTTCTACCGTTTCTTCGAGTAACTCACGAATATCAAATTCGTGTAGGTGTAACTGAAATTTACCGGATTCGATTTTAGAAAAATCCAGAATATTATTAATAATGCCTAGTAGGGATTCGGCGGAGCGATAGGCTGTATCTGCCAGCCTTTTTTGACGGCTATTGAGTGTGGTATTTAAGAGTAACTCAGTCATGCCTAGTACACCGTTCATTGGTGTGCGAATTTCATGACTCATGGTAGCAAGGAATTCACTTTTGGCTTTGTTGGCGGCCTGAGCCTGGGATGCTAGACTTAAAGCATCATTTCTGGCGACCGTTAAATCATGAGTTCTGGCTTCAACCTGGTTTTCAAGTGAATCTTTTTGCTGTTTAAGTGCTTCATTTCTACTGTCAATTTGTTCTAGCATATCATTGAAGGCTTTTCCCAGTCGCCCAATTTCATTGGTTGAATCAATGTTGACACGCTGCTGGTAATTTCCCGAATGTTTGACAGTTTCACTAAGCGTGACTAATTCTAAAATGGGATCAGACAATTTTTTAGCTATCTTTTCGACAAACCAGAAAATGAGCAAAGCAGCGAATGCAAGTCCTAATAATGCAGTGCCTAGCTCTTTGAGTAAGCGTTGATAAATATTATCCAGACTGATAACTAAAATAATCTGCCCGTAATCAATCTGATTAAAGTTTAAAGGTTTACATACTTGCATAAATCTCAGGTTGAAATTATTATGCGAACAGCTAGTCATTAAATTGTCGGGGATTACCCAGTCCCCATCTCGCGAATAGACAGCAAAAGTTTGTTGGTCAGGCTTGATAACCGCAGCATAAATAACATTTTTATGGGCCTTCAAAGTCGTGAGTGTCTGACCCGCATTGTTACTACTATCAAAAATAAGGGCAGGGGTGATGGCAAGTGATGTAATTTCTGCGAGTGCATTTAACTCATGCTGTAGTGCCTGTTTATTTGATAAAAGAGCATTGGCCATCAAAATACTACCAGAAATCAATAACATCAATAAAATACTCATGCTGATGAGTACATTAAGCTTATCTTGAATTGATGTGTTTTTTAACATGCTCATTGTTTTTTGTTCCTTAAATTAAGCATTGAATTTGGAATGGGAATTTTTTGTGTACATTTGATACAGGATTTTTTGTCTTCGAGGCGCGATAACATGGCTGCAGAAAACCACTAAAAAATTGGCGCAACAAAAAATATTATTTCCGCGCGGGGAAATCGACAATATTAGCTAAGTTCAAAAGTCTGGCATCAATTTCTAGCTCAGACTGTTTAATCATTGGCAAATTAATGCTTAATTGAATTTTACCCTTAATTTTTTCTAGGCTCACCATACCACCTGCCCGAAGGAAACTCATATTTTCCCCGACCGTTAAAGTGGGTAGGTCTTTAATTTCTGCTAGCAAAGGTCTTAACTTACTTTGATCTGGCTCACTCAAGTAGAGCACCTGACATCGATTCAGCTTACGTAGTTTTAAAAGATTGATGATGTGTGTGGTTTTGTTATGTATCTCTTTGTTGTTAATATGTTCAAACGCCTGTTGTACAACATTATCACCAAAGACACACAGATTCAGAGTGTCTTTCCCATGATTAAAAGCTCGCTCTGGCCAACCGGTAAAGCTGGCAATATTAAAGGTCAAAACTGCGAGGACAGTCTGTTTTTCAACTGTTCGAGAGCATACTTGAGTCATACTGCTAAAAAATAGCAGGATGCCAAAAATAAACGGCAGACTTTTTTTAGTAGCAAACATAAAATGTTCTAATCATTAAAAGTGCCAGGTTAGTTTACCATACACACCTCGGTCGATTTCGGTTGCGGTCGTAAACGCTTCTTGAATATATTCTAAATGATGTTTAGCCAGCAAATTCTGTCCCACCACTGATAATTCAATTTCATTAACGGGTCGCCAAGCGAGACGAATATCCATTGATATATAATCATCAATCACCGTAGCACCTGATAAACTTATGATAGTATTACGATCTACATAGCGAAATAATACATCTAGATCAATATCTTGCCAAGGAGATACTGAGCTACGTAGCGATACGCGTTGTTGTGGACTAATCGCAGTGGTGCGTGCAGCTTGCCGATTAAAATCAGTTTTCAACAAGCTATAATTAGCATCCCAGCGCCACCAGTCCAGCATTTGCCAGACAGTCGCAATTTCAAATCCATAGGTCTGTGCTTTGCCATTATTAGTAATTGTATTTGTTAGTTCAACAACGCCTGTCGCCGAATTAAAAATAGGAGTGGAAGTGTGTGCAGATCTCAAATAACTATAATCATTATAAAAAGCGGTAAAATCAATAGATACATTATCTATTATGGTCGTTCTATAACCTAATTCATAACTGATCGCTTTCTCTGAATCAAACTGACGGTCTCCCTCAAAAATAACAATAACAGGGACAGGAATTCTAGGAGCTTGTGGCGGAATCACGTTAGTTAGAAGAGTTATATTATGTTCAAAGCGAGATGGCGTTCTCACTGCTCTTGACACAGCCCCCCATAGTCGATGCTGGTGATGAGGCATCCACAATAACCTAGCTGTGGGCTGCGCTTCAAAACCACTATAATCATTAAATTCAAATTTGGAACCAAGTGTCAACCACAAAGTATCTTCCAGCAAGGTGATTTCATCTTGTATAAAAGCACTGAAAAGTTGGTCATTGCGCTTAGTTGGAATAATCTTATCAATATTATTTGTAGTAGTCAGGGTTATATCGTCATGATTATAACGGTATCCAGCCCCCCAGATTACATC
The DNA here is from genome assembly GCA_964560255.1 of uncultured Methylomonas sp. Classification (GTDB taxonomy): domain Bacteria; phylum Pseudomonadota; class Gammaproteobacteria; order Methylococcales; family Methylomonadaceae; genus Methyloprofundus. The sequence continues at coordinate 3,482 of CAZLLL010000018.1, read as the reverse complement.
ATTCCAGTCTAATAAAGCAAAGCGATGTTGAAAATCAATATCAACAATATGCCGACTCTCACTATACATGCCTTCATCTCGCTGGTAAAAATCATAATAAATCTGTAATGAATAATCAGAGGTTGATGAAAAGGTATGCTGGTGTTTTACTAGCACATTACCACCAAAAGTATCGATACGTTCATCAGCAATAGTTTGATAAGGAGGAGACATCTGCTGTACAATTGTATCCTGCTGTATTATACTGCGGTATCCATCCCCTTGAATAGTAAATTTATCATGTGCAGCAGGCTGAGAATCTACCCTGAATCCAGCTTGCACCTTATCCCAGTCATCGCCTGCTGAACCACCCGTCTGGTGAGTATTTTCGTCGCGTTTAAAGCCTTTCACATAGGCTCTGGCCGTGGTATTAGCATTTAACTTGCCACCATAACGAAATGCGCCAAAACCCTGTTCTTCTGTCCCTGCACCAGCAACCAGTAACCCACCCTGTGTCTCAGCCGAATGTTTGGTGATAATATTAATGACACCATTCATGGCATTAGCGCCCCATAAAGTGGCACCAGGCCCACGTATCACTTCTATACGTTCAATATCTTCCAGCATAACATCCTGATTTTCCCAATAAACACCGGCAAATGTGCGAGTATAGGTATTACGACCATCAATTAAAACCAATAACTTGTTAGCAAAACGACCGTTAAAGCCTCGTGCAGTGACTGCCCATTTATTTGCGTCAATGCGCGCAACATCAATTCCCGGTGCTAGCCTTAACGCTTCGGGGACAGACGTTGCACCGATACGTATTATGTCGTCCTGAGTGATGACATAAATGGCTGCTGGAGAATTATTCAGTGATTGAGATTTTTTGGCAACGGAGGTAACTTCTATATTCAGTAGATCTTCGACGCTTAAGTTCATCAATTCGTTTTGCTCAGAATAGGCAGTCAAACTGTAACTAAAATAAGCGAGTAAAGTGATTAAAAATTGTTGCAATAGTTTTTTGTGATGAACCATAATCTTAGTTGACAAGCTATTGGGTTTGACTATTAATTGTAGCAGTTTATTTAATGTTTTCAGTTTTTCTGACTATCAGGTGGTTTTATCACTCTAGGGAGTAGGCTTTGCATACACGGAAAATCTTTTGCCAGATATTCAGCGATTAGGGAGCTGGAAATAAATAATCGTCCAATATTGGGCAGGATTTTTGTTCGTATTCAAGGCGTAGTAACAGGCGCATAGCTGGCTACGTAACTGTTGCTACAACACAGAAGACGGACAAAAAGACTAGCAATATTGGATGATTATTTGTTTCCCTCTCCCTTACCGCACATGATACTAAAAATGCCAGGTGAGTTTGCCATACACACCTCGATCAATTTCCGTTGGTGTTGTCAGAAGTTCCTGCCTATATTCCAGATGGTGCTTTGCGAGCAAGTTTTGTCCAACAAGTGATAATTCAAGGTCATTGACAGGTCGCTAGGCGATACGAATATCCAGTGATACATAATCATCAATCACAGTAGAACCGTAAAAACCGACCGCTTTATTTTTATCTACATAGCGAAACAATACATCTATATCAATATCCTGCGATGGTGATATAATGCTACGGAGTGATACGTGTTGCTGTGGGTTTACGCTACGACCAGAATCTCCTTTTAATGTACCCTCCTCGAAGTGCGTTTTCAACAAACTGTAATTAGCATCCCAGCGCCACCAGTCTAACATTTGCCAGACTGAAGCAACCTCAAACCCATAGACCTGCGCTCGTAACTCATTGATGAAAGTACTTGTTAGCTCAATAACTCCTGTCGCTGGATTGAAACGAGGAATAGTGGATTGCGTGACTCTTAAGTTGGAAGAATCATTATAAAAAGCAGTAAAATCAATGGATAAATTGTTGATTAATGTTGTTCTATAGCCTAACTCATAACTAATAACTTGCTCGGAGAAAAATTCGGGGGTTGCTTCGAGAAATACTGCAATTGCTGGGGTAGCAGGTGACTGTGGTGAAATGACCGTGGCTAATAAACTGGCATCATGCTCGAAACGCGAAGGGGTTCTTACGGCTCTTGACACGGCAGCCCATAGCCGGTGTTTAATATAAGGAACCCACATCAATCGGGCCGTAGGCTGAACTTCAAAACCACTATAATCGTTATATTCAATTTTAGCACCAAGGGTAAGCCATAAAGAATCGTTAATTAATGATATTTCATCCTGAACAAAGGCACTAAAAAGTTGATCATTGCGTATAGGACTCTTTATTTCAATCATGCTGGAACTTGCGTCATTATTACTAAAGCGGTAACTTCCCCCCCAGACAATATCGTTCCAGCCTAATAAAGCAAAACGATGTTGAAAATCAATATCAAGGGTATGCCGACTTTCTTTGAGAAAATTTTCATCACGTTGATAAAAATCATAGAAAATTTGTAAGGAATAATCAGATGTTGATGAAAAGGTATGTTGGTGATGCATTAACAGATTGCCACCAAAGGAATCAATACGTTCATTAAAATTATTCTGATAAGGTGGAGAAAGCTGCGGTCTTGTCGTGTTCTGATTGATGACGCTACGATAAGCATCCCCCTGGATAGTCAGGTTATCGCGTGGTGTGAGCTGGGAATCTATTCTGAATCCACCTTGGACCTTATCCCAGTCATCCTTTGCTCCACCACCAGACTGATGGGTATTTTCATCACGTTTAAAGCCGTTTACATAAGTTCTTGCAGTTGTATTGATATTTAACTTACCACCATAGCGAAAAGCACCAAAACCTTTTTCTTCGGTACCTGCGCCAGCAACCAGCAACCCACCTTGCGTATCCGCTGAGTGCCTGGTAATAATATTAATCACGCCATTGACTGCGTTAGCACCCCATAGAGTCGCTCCAGACCCACGTATGACTTCAATACGCTCAACATCTTCGAGCATAACATCTTGATTCTCCCAATAAACACCGGAAAAAGACCGAGTATAGGTATTCCGGCCATCAATTAAAACCAATAATTTATTGGCAAAACGGCCATTAAACCCCCGCGCAGTGACTGCCCACTTATTCGCGTCAATACGCGCAACATCAAGTCCGGGAGCTAATCTCAATGCCTCTGGAACAGACGTTGCACCGACGCGCCTTATATCGTCTTGAGTGATGACATAAATGGCAGCAGGGGAGTTATTCAAGGATTTAGCTTTTTTTGCCACGGAGATAACCTCCATATTCAGAAGCTCTTCGACACTTAAACTCATCAATTCGTTTTGCTCAGAATAGGCAATTGAACTATAGGTGAAATAAAATAATGCAGCCATTACAAATTGTTTCAGTAGTCTTTTTTTATGGCTCATAGCTTACACTGACATAATGGAGAAGTTGATAAATTTTATAGGTAATGAAAACAATGTATGGAATATAAGGGAGCTGAAAATAAATAATCGTCCAATATTGGGCAGGATTTTTGTTCGTATTCAAGGCGTAG
>CAZLLL010000017.1:0-16462 GCA_964560255.1 uncultured Methylomonas sp. | reverse complement strand
ATTTATTTGAATGGCTATTAGATCAAATGGACTATTCGGCTCGACCAAGGAAACCTAGGTTGAAAGCAGCTTGAGGTCGAATGGCCGAAGTTAGAACTAACCCCGATAAGAAACCAGTTTACAATCACGTAGTAACCGCGTGCGGTGAAGCGTATCAAGAAAAGTATAGTAAAAGGTGGAGAAACATCATTGAAAGGAACCGGTCTACTCGATGAATTTTTATATTTTTTATCGCTTACTTAAGGATCCAAGTACAGCACCATCTCCTAATCATCAAACAAATGCTCTGCTTTACTAATATGAATCGTCTTGATTAATAAGCGATTTAACCGATCAGCATCTTTAATTTCTAATAAATTATTTTTTATAGGCTCAGGTACCTGCTGAAATCTCGTTTTAAGAATATTAATAATACTCTTTTGCAAGGTATCTATTTCACTACGCTGCTTACCACGTTTTTCACCGCGTATTTCCCCACGCTTTTCTCCTAACTGGTAAAGCCCTGTTTTTTCAACCACTACTTGAGTTAACATTTCTCTCGCCTTTTCTATATATTGCTGTAAATTTCTATTTTCTACCAGGATATCCAGCATGGATAAGTATTCCCGAAACTGCTCTGGATCATCTTCCAGTAACTGATGCAATCTAAAAATAATATGATTCACCATACCTTGCGCGTCATATCCTTTAAAATCAGACAATATAGCCAAAATTAGCGCATCAGGATTATCTCGTTCAATTAAGGGAGCAGGAAATTAATAATAGTCCAACTGAAAAAATATAATATATAAATATCAGTTATTTATAAATTTATCTTGGATGATTATATTTTTCCATCTTCCCAAGTACAATACCTTCGCCAAAGTGAAAATATTTTCATTTTGTCAAATTCATCAACATGTAATCTATTGATTTACATAGATCAAAAATTGATGTTTTTGGCATAAATCAAAATTGGCGAAGGTATTGAAGTATGCAAGCAATTCTTGCCATTTCCAGTTAACATTTTTAGAGGGAGTACCGCTATTTTTGATTTCATACAAAGCTAAAGCTTTCGAACTTCTGAGTTATTTACGTATTGAAAAATATCAGCTGGAAAATAAAGGGAGTCAAATAAAAGGTGCCAAAATTATTATTCTGAATCATTGTGCTCGGGTTATTGCCTGAAATTTGAGCAAATCTTTGTGCATAGGTGATGCTTGTAAACCTTTATTTAACATTTCAATACCCAATTTATTTTCCCCTTTATTCCAAAGTTCGCGAGCGAGTAGCTCATAATAATGGGCTATTTCATCAATACCTTTTAAGGCTTCCTTATTCTGGGCATCAATTAAAAGTACTTCATTATAGGCCGTTAATGCATTAGTTCCTTGTGGTTCTACTAAACGCCCCACCATAAAATGCATTGCTGCAATTTTTAACATTCTGGAAATTTTTTTCCGTTCATTGATTGAAAAATTGCTCATTGCTTGATTAAATTCTGAATTATCAGTTTCTGGGAGTGTTTTTCGCATCATTTGCTTGTTATTACTCGTTCCAATAATAGCGATTGCAACAATAACGGCTGCAAGGCCGAGCCATTTCCACGGTAAAATATTAATGAGGCCTGTATTGGTTATATCGCTTAATTCAGTCTCCTTGAGAAATTGTTCAATAGTCGGTACTCTGTCTTCACGGACAAAAGCTAATCCGTGCAGCAGTGCTTTGTATTGTTTTTTTGAAATATCAACGATCGGTGGTGGAATAACCTTTCTAAAACAGGCATGTGTGGTTTGCATTCTGTTATAGGGATGTTGATTGGCAAGTACTTCAAAAGCAACACAGGCAAGTGCATAGATATCATCTCGAAAATCAGGTGGCTGATTTTCCAGCATTTCGCAGCTCGCATAGGAAGGCGTTATTGCGCCTAGTGTGCCAGCATCAAAAATAGTCAAGTCCTGAGGTTTGTTTAAATCTGGATTATTTGCAACTCTGGCGATACCAAAGTCCAAAACTTTGACTGTTCCATCATTTTTGACATAAATATTGCTAGGTTTCAAGTCTAGGTGAATAATGTTTTTCTGATGCGCGTAGGCGAGTGCTAGAGAAATTTGTTTAATAATAGACCAACGTTCTTTTACCGGACAGCTGTGAAAATATTGTTCGAGTAGTAAGGTGCTCAAAGGGTTTCCTTGTAGCCACTCCATAGTCATGTAAATATGTTCGCCATCTCTATCAAAATCATAGACGGTGATGATGTTAGGGTGAGCCAATTCCTGTGTTTTACGAGTTTCTCGCTGCAAGGCAATAAATGACTCAGGATTTTTTTTAAAGTCTTCGTTTAATACTTTCAGAGCAATATAAGGGTTACGGTCTTTGGCTTCTTCTTTGCGTAAATCTTTGGCTTTGTAGACAACCCCCATGCCGCCACGGCCTAGTTCTTCCTCTAAAATAAAGCGATTTTTAATAATATCACCAATTTCCAGTACTTTTTTTTGGAAGGCAATGCTTTGGTGTTGATTGAGCATGGTTTCTGCAAAATCTAATTCACTCGATAAATCTTGAGTCATTGTTCAATCTCTGTTTTTCATATTATTTGAAAAAATGTTGGATATTTATTTTTAGGTGAGTTTACCTCCTTCTGAAAGGCATAACTTATGGGGCTTTTATTTACAGTTTCTCAGAGGAATAAATATCATCTGTATAACGGATAACATTCTTTAACGGAATGTTATCCGTGAGATTATTTTGCCGAAAATCTATATTTTTATATTAGTATTAATAGATTTAAGAATAGATGGCCATATTTTTTCCCAGCAACAGTGATGATCATAATCGTCAAATACACGTACTTGAGTAAGATACTGCTTTTGAGCATAAGATTTGATGTGTTTAATCTTGATATTATTATCCTTTCTGCCAGCTAAATGCAATTGAAATATATTTTTTGCGAGTGGTTGCTGGTTAATTGGGTTGAGTGACCCAGTGAGAGGGGAATAACCGTGGTCATCAGCCCATGCTTTTATATCGAGGTTTGCTGCAATAGTAATGATACCCTTTATATTAGGTAATTTCTCAGCAATGAGTACTGCTAATGCTCCACCGCCACTATAGCCAATTAATATAATATGCCTGGCTTGATAGTGCTTAATCATTTTATCTATAACAACGACCATTGAGTCAATAACCGTTGGAGAATAGCGATGACTTGTCCATAATTTAGAGGTACATTGAGGCGATTGACTTAAACCAAAGTAGCAAGGTCGACCGATATAAAGTGATGTATTTTTATCCTGTCGCATTAATCTTAGGAGTAGGTGGTTTCTGGGCGTGGGGTTACTGGATATCCAGCGATGATTAACCCACGCAGAGCCGTCACCGTCTAGATAAATATGTAAAATAGCATGATTGACAGAAGGCTTTATATATATCCTATGTCTAAATAGTGTTCCCCCGACAATTTTTTTTTCAAAATGATATTGTTCTGCTTGCTGTGAAAATCTAATTTCTGGACTGGTACAGCTGCAAAGGCTTATAAAGGGTATGCACAAAATAACTGCAGAACATGAAGAAATGAAGGGGGACGTTTTTTTCTGCATAATCTTCATGTTCATCATATTAGATATGAGCGATGCTTGATTAGGAATGTGGGCTACCAACTTTAGAAGGGATAACTTTACATCCTGTTGAAAATTTATCTCGTCTAAAGTTGGTAGTCCTTAATTAAAGACCATAAATTGAAACGAGCTGCGTAGGTTGCGGGTGAGGTACGAACCCCAACAACTATGGCTGTGTATTTTGTTGGCGTTCGTACCTCACCCGCAACCTACGATTTTAAATGTGTAGCCTACAAATGTCCCGTCTTAAGTTAGTCGCCGGAATGCACGACAGACTTAGGCAAGTTACTTTAATAGGTGGGGTGTCTGTATTGTGCGAATGAATTCGCAGCGACAGCTGCCCAGCTTATTTCCGTGTACGTGCCTTCTCAGCTGTAGTCTAATCTTTTGTTGCTACCAGAAAAAAATCTCCCGCTTCATGACCTCCATGGCGGATAGGTGCATATTGCGGCTCTTGTTTGAAATTAAGTTTTTGGCTTATTTTAACAAGATTTTTATAGACTTTTCTGTACAAGTCTTGTCCTTCCAATACTGTATTATTATCGGAAATCGCTTTAATAAACGCATTGGCAAAAATGGAATGACCATTCATCCCGCTATCCAGTACGGGCTTAAGTCCACCGGATGTCAGTACAGTACGTGAGCGGGTTTGTGACATTAGGCGTAACCACTTATAACGTAATGTGTCCGTTATGCCTGTTTCCACTCTGGCTAGCGATGAGCGAGTCATTGTACCTGAATAGCATGAGTCGGCAACAATTAACACCTGTTTTGCTGACATGGTATTGATGATGTCAGTGATTGCTATATTAGATATCCAGTTAGCGGTATTATCAACTTCAGCATCTATGGGTAGCCAGTGACCGCGTAAATTAACGCGATCTAACTCACCGTGTCCTGCATAGTAAATAAGTAAATTGTCGGTTGCAGTTAATTGAGACCTTAACTGATTTAATGCGGAAAGAATCTGATAACGATTGGCATTTAAAATCACCGTGGTTTTAAAATCATATTTGTCCTTAAGGATTCTGGCAATGGTCTGAGCATCATTAACAGGCGTTTGCAGATCAGAAAAATGCTGGTATTGTTGGTTGCCAATAATTAATGCATGATAAGATCCAAAATCAACGCCAGTATTGATATTGCTCGTCAATTTTCTGTCTTTAGGAGGAAGTGGAGTTGTGGGTGTGGATTTTTGGGCTAATGGTAATAGCATAAATTCAAGCGAGGCTTTATTACCTACTTTGTCTATTACAACTGTTCTGACTAAAGTTTCCTTACCTTGTAATTTAATCTGTGATTTAAAAAGTCCTGAGGGATTGACTTTTTCATTTATGCCATTGATATTAAAGGACAGCAGACCTGCCGGTGCTATAACACGCCCAGTAATCTCCCTGTGTGTCATGATTGAACGTAAACGGATACTTAAGGTATTGCTACCACGGGTAACCGTAAAAGGCGGATCTAGAATTTCAATTGAGGGTTTTGCATAGGCTAGCTTTTGTGTCTTCTCTGCCTTTTGTTGAGCTTGTAAATTTTTGATCTTCAATTTATAACGCTGTTTATCCTTTTGCATAGCTTGAATTTGAGTGCGCTGTTGCTTATAGATTTGCTCGCGTTGCGCTACTTGAGACTCTAATTGTTTAATGCGTTGATTGTTAATACCAAGGTCTTCAGCACTCGTTTTTTGCAACGCCTTTTGGGCAATAATGGCTTGTTGCTTTTCAGCCTCAAGCTGGGTAATTTTAGCAGTCTGTTTTTTTAGGTTTTGGTTTTGTTGATTTAATTGACTATTAAGTTTGACCAGTTGCTGATTTTTTTCTTCCAGAGTTTTGTTTTTATCGGCAGTGATGGTATTTTTTTCCAGAGAAATTCTGGATTTTTCTGTTTCAAGTTTTTTGATTAATAGATGATGTTTTGTTAACTTGTTATTCGCTATTGTTAGCTGTGATTTTGCTGTCTTTAGTTCGCCAGATTGTCTAGCATTTAACTGTTTTTTTAAGCTGCTTAATTCTTTTTTTTCATCATTAATTTTTTGTTGCTCCGACAGTAAGCTATCTGACAGTTGAGCAATAGAGAGTCTGGAGCTTGATAATTGGTTTTCCGCTGTTATTAACTGAGCTTTGAGTAGACCCTCTTCTTGTTTAAATTTGATCAGGTTCTTACTTAGCTGAGTACTACGCCGCTCTGCCTGTTTTAATTTATCTGCCAGCTGATTGTTATTTTTATTTAAATCAGCTTTCATTTGTTGCACAATTTTGAGTTGCTGCTTAACTTTTGCAGCATCAGCCAGAGATTTTTGCTGATAAGTATTGAATTGTTTATTATTTCCAGACGTGGTTTGCGCGGATTTTATTATCTGCAGTTGATGGGACGTTTTTTTAAGGTTAGACCTTAAGCGATTTAATTTTTTTTGCTCCTGATGATAGTTTTTTTTTGAGTTTTTTAACTCTGATTGCAGCTTGACTATTTCAGCCTGACGATTATCAAGCTCATGCCTAAGCAGCTTCAATTCATCTTCATACTCCGCTTTAACCGCTGTTTCTATCGTAGCGGCAAAAGCTATCTCATCACTGTCCAGACCAGAGGCTTTTCTATACCAATTTAGCGCACTGACAAGGTCTTGATCGACACCTAAACCTTTTTCATATAAATAACCTAAATTAATTTGCGCTCGAGAGCTTCCTTGAGCTGCTGCTTTTTGATACCAGTGCGCAGCAACTGCATAATCAGGGAGTAATCCATATCCTTTTTCATATATTTCACCCACGTACACCTGCGCCTCGGAGTTGCCTTGTTGTGCCTGGGGCAGCCAGATGGATAATGCGGTTTTGTAATCAGCACGGTCAAAGGACACATATTCGCCGCCGCGTATTTCGCAATCAATCGAGGATGTTTTAATGGGTTTGCGTGAGGTCAGATAGGTTAATCCACTTCCCAGTTTACGGACTTGCCCTGGCAGAAGGCAGTCCACAACTAACCATTCTGAACCATTTGATTGTTGTGCGACTTGTTTTACAGTTGTCGGTTGTGAACCACATCCCGCCAGCGTAATAACACAAAGTGTACACCACATAAAAGCGGTATATTTATTTTTTGAGTACATAGCAATGACTCCTGTAATAAGTTTTGTATTTATACATATCATTAAATGCAATTGTTTGTCAACGTATTATACGTCTCGCAGATGAAATTAACGAGAAACTGAATCATTCGAATGAGTACGCTATTTAACAACATATTAATATTATAATAAGTTTATGATATATCAGTGCCTTATTGACACTTTGTAGAATAGGGATTAATATTAGAAAAGCTTGGAAAGGACAGAATCAGGCCAACTTTTATCATAAATTTTGGAGTAGAGCAATGATTAATACAACAAAAAAAATAAAAAATTCGTATTATCGAACAAACTGGAAACAATTTACAAGGCTTTGTATGGGCGTGGGGCTAATGGTTTCAACCAGTGCAAGTGCATTTAACAGTGTATTTGATAATCTTGCACTGACAGATTTACAACATGCAACGGGGGATGTCGTACAGCAAGCTTGCGTAAGGCTTATAGGCGCAAATGCTATGCAAGCTCTGCAAGGTGATCAGAAGGATTTGCTTACCCAGTGTAGTGCGATGGTAAGTAATGCCCGGACGATTGATTCGAGCGATCCAAATGCAAAAGAAGATACTGCGAAACTTGGTAGTGCGCTACAAAATGTAGCGACTGAAGAAATGGGAACACCGTCAAGGGTTTCTATGAGTACCTTATCCGGCCAGGTTGCTGAAATCAACACCCACCTTTTTGATATACATAAACTAAGTCAGGCAGTCGGCGGAAGTAGCGGCGATGATGGCTCTTTATTAGCTAATCGCTTTAGTGTATTTGTCAATGGGATGGGGGGCTTTGGCGATATGAAAAGCTCTGACCGTGAAAACGCAACTGATTTTTCTTCAGGTGGTATCGTCATTGGTCTTGATTATCGTTTTACGGATCATTTTGTTTCTGGCATGGCATTTGGCTATTCTCACCTTGACTCTGATTTTCAACAGAGTGTCAATGTTTCTGGCGGAGGCGTGGATGCAGATATTTATAATTTATCTATTTTTGCTTCTTACGATATAGCAAATTTCTATGTTGATGGAACTTTTACCTATGGTTGGAGTGATTATGATATAGAGCGTGGAGTTGTCATCTCAGAAAGCATCTCATCAAATGTAGATCGGGTTGCGACAGCCGATGCAGATGGCGAGCAATATGCTGCTGGCTTTGGCTTTGGTTATAATTATAATCTCAAGGCATTTAATATCAATCCCTATTTCCGGCTAGATTACTACCATGGAAAAATTGATGACTATACCGAATCAGGTGCAGAGGGTTTAAATTTATCCGTTGATGAACAAAATTTTGAATCCCTACAAACTTTGCTGGGAGTGCAGCTTGCCTACGCTTTTAGCCACTCATATGGCGTATTTATTCCGCAATTTAATGTTGGCTGGTATCATGAAATACTAAATAACAGCCGGGCAATTAATGCCAGATATACGGCAGCTGATATATTATCATCAAACCCTACCTTAACAGCGTTAACCGATAATCCTGATAGAGACTATGCTACTGTAGGCTTTGGTTTTTCTAATGTTTTTCAGGGTGGCGTGCAAGTCTTTTTTAATTATCAGGCATTACTTGGCTATAGAAATATTAATAGCAATGGCTTTACTGGAGGCGTACGCTACGAATTTTAAATACACTGTAGAGCGGGCTAAAGTTCGCTCTACCTAAATAGCATGGCTGTCATTAAATTGCATCGCGTGTAATTTAGCATAAGCAGCCTTGTTGGCCAATAATTCGGTATGAGTTCCTCTCTCTACAATCTCTCCTGCTTCCATGACCAGAATAACATCCGCTTTTTCAATAGTGGATAGACGATGGGCAATTACAATGGTTGTTCTATTTGCCATCACATGTTCGAGTGCTTTTTGAATAGAGCGTTCGGACTGAGTATCTAGGGCAGATGTTGCTTCATCAAGAATTAACAGAGGCGCATTTTTCAATAAGGCGCGGGCAATGGCTAAGCGTTGCCTTTGACCACCGGATAATTGTAGACCATGCTCACCAATTTCAGTCTGCATTCCCTGCGCTAAAGACTGAATAAATTCTGTTGCATAGGCATCCTCCGCAGCTTTTAAAACCTCCGCCTCATCAACCTCACTGAGAAGACCATAGGCAATATTATTGAATACCGTATCATTAAATAAAGTGATGTTTTGAGTCACTAAGGCGATCTGCTCTCTTAGACAACTTAAGGTGTATTGCTTGATTTCAACGCCATCTAATAAAATTCGCCCTTGTGAATAATCATAAAATCTCGGTATCAGATTAGTTAAAGTTGTTTTTCCACTGCCTGATGCCCCCACAATAGCGACTGTTTGACCTGATTGAATACTCAGGTTAATATTCTTGACAGCCAGTTTGTCAGAACCTAGATAGCTGAAAGAGATATTCTCAAACTGTAAAACGCCTTTGCCAGCCGCTTTATTGATAATGCCTTGATCAAGTTCAGGCGCGACATCTAATGCGATAAAAATATCGCTTGCTGCTGCGATACCTTTCTGAATTTCATTATTTGCCTGCACCAGTGACTGTATTGGTTTAGGTAGCATAAAGGCGGCCAATAAATAGGCAACGAATCCACCGGTGCTCGTTGTATCCATGATGGTCAATGCTAAAAAAAGTAATCCTGAGAGCGCAAAGGCAACCAGTAATTGCATAATTGGGTTTTGAATGGCAGAAACCAGAGCGATTTTTTGCGATTGCTGTTTGTTAAAAAAACTACTTGCTTTAAAGCGTTTAATTTCATATTCAGAACCGCCAAAACATTTTACGACGCGATTTCCTTGCACCAGTTCAGATGTGATATGAGTCATATCTCCCATTGAGTCTTGTACATTTTTACTCAGTGACCTGAGTTTTTTACTGACCACGGTCACGATAATACCAATTACCGGAGCAATAACAAAAAAGACCAGTGTTAATTGCCAGTTAAGCCACAGTAAATAGCTAATTAAACCTATTGCTGTCAGCCCTTCTCTAACAAAAGATTTAACTGAACTTGTTGTGGCATTGGTTACCTGGGCAACATTATAGGTAATCAGAGAAATTAAATGACCACTGTTTTGTGCGTCAAAATATTCTGTGGAGAGTTTGGCGTAGTGATTAAAAATATCCTGGCGCAGTTTGTGTACCACATTGACTGAGACTTTGGCTAAAAAATAATTTCCAAAAAAGGCACCAAAGCTTCTAAACATAACCAGCGCAATAATATAGGCAGGCAGAAATTTATGCTCTGTTTTATTACCCTGCTCTATGGTATCAATAATCAATTTAACCAGTTCAGCAAATAAGGGCTGTGCAACTGCTACAATAGCGAAGCCAAATATACTGATGATAAAAAATTTAATATAAGGGACGACATACTTTAATAGCCGTTTATAAATATTAAAACTTGAAGGTGTTTTTGTCATACAAAAAATTGGGCGATAATATCAGATGAACTCGCATAGGAATGGGAATCAAATAACGTGTGCATTCTGACTTGTCTTTTTATTCGCCTTCTGCGTTGTGGAAACAGTTACATAGCTAGCTATGCGCCTGTTACCGCGCCTTGAAGGCAAACAAAAATACTGCGTCATAATTGCACAACTTATTCAATTCCCATTCCATAGAAATCATACATTCCAGCGTTTCGGCTAAAATTGAGCCCATTTTTTTCACCGGAAGAGCCCAATCCCTTACAAATTGTAATTGTGAGAATGGGGGCGACTCAATTTTAGCCGAAACGCTGGATTCAGGTATTTATAAACGTTCTAGCTTAGCATGAACTAAAAATGACAGCAAAATTACTAATGATAGAACCTATGGATAAAATTTTTAGCAAATACCTTTCACTTTCTTTGTTTGCTATGCCTGCATTAGTGTTAACTGTTCATCATGGTGTCAATATCGCTGCCATACCCATTTTAGTGTTGTCTTTGACCGTTTTACAATTTAAGTATTCAGTCAAAATCAGCTTGAATAAAAGGGAAAAAATATTGATTTTTTCTTTATTATTGTTACCTTTGGTGATGGCTTTAGATGTTACGTTAAGAGATCTCAGGTTAAGATACGTCGATTACTATCTCAGATTTATTATCGTTTTACCGATGTTTTTTGCATTAAGAAAGATTAAAGTGAACTTAACTTCCTTAGTAACAGGTATTTTGATGGGCAGCATAGGGGGTGGAATAACGGCACTCTATCAAAACTATTATTTACATCGGAGTAGTTTAAGTGAATATGGTACTCTGGGATATATGATCAAAATAAATTTTGGTAATATTAGCCTGTTACTCGCCATGATGAGTCTGGCAGGCTTGTTTCTAGTATCAGAAGTACGTTTTAAAAAAACCTATATTATTATATCTTTGCTTGCTTTTATACTGGGCATGACGGGGTCTATTCTATCAGGGTCAAGGGGCGGATGGATTGCTCTGCCATTTTTTATTATTATGTTTTTCATTTACTTCCCAGGTAAGCGAAATATTAAAATACTCAGCTGCCTTATGCTGATATTAGGAATGTTTGTTATTTATAACTCAAATGGTCACGTAAAATCACGCATTAATCTAGCCTATATGAATACCGAAAGTTATTTTTCTAGTAATACATTAACTGCAACTGAAACCTCAGCAGGCACACGCCTGGAATTATGGAAAGCAGGCTGGTCACTTGTCACTGAGCACCCACTATCAGGTATTGGATCAGGGCAGTTTAAAGATGCGTTAAAAGAAAAAATTAACACGGGAGAAATAAAGAAAATTAAATTATTTAGCCATGTACATAATGAATCATTGCAAATATTGGTATCAACGGGAATAGTTGGTTTTTTAGCTTATCTTATATTATATGTAGGAAGTGGCTACTTTTTTTATAGTTCATTGACTGCAAGTCATAGCAATAAAATAAGGTACGTAAGTTTTATGGGGCTCATGACAGTGGGAGCTTATTTTATTTTCGGATTAACAAATTACTCTTTTGGCCATCATCTAATGGTTTTATTTTTTGCCGTTATGATAGTTATTTTTTCAGGGACTATCAGTAGCATTGAATATCAGGAAAAAGAGTCAGGCTAAGGGAGCTGGAAATAAATAATCGTCCAATATTGGGCGGGATTTTTGTTCGTATTCAAGGCGTAGTAACAGGCGCATAGCTGGCTACGTAACAACGCAGAAGACGGACAAAAAGACTCGCAATATTGGATGATTATTTGTTTCCCATCTCCCTAAGGCAGTTCATCAAAGAAGACGGTCAAAAAGACACGTCAAATGCACAAGTTATATTGTCACACTTCTTGTCACGTAACCATTCAGATCCCCTTTGTAAAATGGGAATTGAGGGGGGCTGAACGGTTACCATTTCTTACCTTAATTAAAGAGACTAAAGGAAAATAAATGCAGCAAATAAAAAAAGCATTAATTATCACCGATAAAAAATGGCGTTCTGGTGAAAAATGGTTTGCTTTTAAACTAGCCAAAGCATTAAGAAACAAAGGCTGGACAGTCTATTTTATTACTGCAAAAGAAGGTTACCCTCACAGGAGTGCAATAGAAGGTAACTACGCCCTCTGGGATCACTTAGATCCCAGAGCCCGAAATCCGATGACCTTTCTGAATTCTTTTTTACAAATTAATAAGAACATTAAACAAGAACAGGTTTCACATATTTTTTCTTTTTGTGGGATTGGGCATCTCTGGATGGCAAGCTGTAAAAATGTAAAAAGGATACAAATTAGAATGGAGGCGAGACCTTCAAAAAAACATTTTTTTTCAAAAATTCTATACCAGAAAAAATCTGATCTTATCATACTGCCTAACGAGAAGGCCATAAAGGAGCAAAAGCAAGGAGCAGGCTTACCTCCAAAAGGGTATCATAAAACGGTAGGATTTATCAATCTTGAGAAATTTAATCCCAATATCTTAAAAGCAAAAGATGTCATATCAAATGATCAGGATTTAACGCTAGGGCTAGTGGGGAGAATCACTCAAGTAAAAGGCCATGCCATTGCAATACAGGCACTAAACATACTCAATGGCAGAGGTCTCCGCTGTCGTCTGATATGTGTAGGCGAAGAGTCGGGGATTACGCAACAACAATTATACGCGCTTGCAGAACAGAATAACTGTAAGGAGCAGCTTATATTTACTGGCCGCAGAGAGGACGTGCCTGCGATTATGCAAGTTTGCGACATTGGCATTATCCCTTCTCTGGATTCAGAATATACGGTTAGAACCAGTTTAGAATGGTTAGCCTCAGGTAAACCCATTATTACCAGTAAAGTAGGTTCATTGCCAGAAATAACAGAGCCTGGTTATGGAGAGTCCATTTTGCCACAAGAGCCAGTGGCGTTAGCGAATGCTATCCAGAGTATCTCTTCTCGGCATAAAGAAATGGGACAAAAAGCGCGTAAAAAAGCACAGTTAGATTTCTCAGAAGAACTTTTTTATCAGCAGTTGATAGGTCAGTTAGAGCGCCTAGAATAAAAGTAGTTATTTAGGAATGGGCACAACACAGTTGAGCAACTGACGCAGTATTTTTGTTTGTATTCAAGGCGCACAAACTTAGCTCTATAGGCTACGTAACTGTTTGTGCAACACAGCAGACGGGCAAAAGACAAGTCAGTGTAACCGTTCAGTCCCCTCCTTATCAAGGAGGGATCTGAACGGTTACGTTATTTAAGCAATTCTATTAAAATATATGTTTTTAAAGCGTTTAAATAAACAATGGCAGTCTGTTAGAGATCAGGTAAGAAGAAACCTGGGACTATTGCTATTTGACAGAAAAGTAGAAAGTGCTATCTGTCCGCTTAAGGATTTACAGCATGTTGTTTTTATTCGCTGGGATTCAAAGTGGGGTGATGCCGTCGTTTCGTCATTAATGATTGAGCCGTTGCGTCTAGCATACCCTGATATTAAAATAACGGTGGTTAGCTCTGCAACTTTGTCAGGTTATTTTGATAACTATTTAAATGTAGATCGAGTCATAATAACGTCTGCCAAGTCTAATTATCGACAGATAAAAAAACTTGCAATAAAATTGGGATCAGTGGATTTATTGATTCATTTTAAAATGAATATGAAAATGAAGGATCTGTACCTGCTACACAAAGTACAGGCTAAAGCAGTTGCCGGATTAGATGATGAAGTAGGACGTGTTAATTTAAAGTTAGGCAAGGCGGCACAGAACCAGCATTTCTCGCAGAAATTTGTTTTTCTTTTACAGTGCCTGGATATTAAAAATATAAGACCTAGCTATCAAATTCCATTGGATGCTGAATCTGTCGTAAAAGTTCAACAGTTTCTGGCAAGTAAAAAAAAATCCCCTTTGTTAGTCATTAATTCACAGGGTGGAGACCGATCCAGACGTTTAAATAAGGCCAATACCAAGAAAATAATCAGTGAAATTTTAAGTATTGTTACAGACATCAATATCGTTGTTCTTACGACACCAGAAACATTGCTTGAGGTGCAAAAGCTCTGTCTTGGTATATCTAAGGATAGTGTATTTTATTATCCACAGAGTAAGACTATTTATGATGCAATTGCTTTAGTCTCGATTGCGAGCTGGGTAATTTCTGTGGATACGGCTATCGTTCATATTGCTTCGGGTTTAAATAAACCTTTGCTCGCACTCTATAATCCAGACAAGCTAAATTATACGGATTGGCACCCAAATTCTGATCAGGCGATAACGTGTTTCTCTGAACAAGTGAACCCTCCAGATATCAATGCCTTAGCCTGGCTGGTTTTGTTGCCGTCTTTATCAAAGTTACTCAGGAATGGGAATTGAATAAGTTGTGCATGTTCCTAAAATCATAATACTTGCTGTTCTGCCAGTATAGACAGGCGTTGCCATTCTTCTTCCAGAGTATTGTCGGGCATGGTGGTTTGTGCTTTGCCATACCAGTATTGTGCATTGCCCAGGTCTCCTTGAACGCGATGCAAGTATGCATGAATCAAACAGGCCAATGGATCTGAGCAGGATTGAATTTGTTGATGTGCCTGATGCCAGCGCTGAAAATCTTGGAAACGTAGCGCCAGCGAAGTGATGATTTTTAGTCCGCGATAGGCAACGCTGTGGATGAATACTCGTAGTATGAGCGCTAGCGAATGGCGAAGAGGATTTAGTAACAGCTTTAGTTGCCGTAGAGTCATTGAGGTAATCATGATGAGTGCAACCCGCGCAGCTAGGTTGTACGAAATCGTGATGGACGCAGGACGAATCGGGGCATCGAAGATTATAATTAGTCCCGTTAAGCTTTTGCCGCGAACTTGGGCTGGGATGCCCAAAATGAGCTTTCGCAAAAGTAGGGACTCTTACATTTCCCTGTTTTGCAGTGTTTAGGAATGGGAATTGAATAAGTTGTGCAATTATGACGCAGTATTTTTGTTTGCCTTCAAGGCGCGGTAACAGGCGCATAGCTAGCTACGTAACTGTTTTCGCAACGCAGAAGGCGAACAAAAAGACAAGTCAGAATGCACAAGTTATTTGATTCCCATTCCTTAATATGTCAGGATAGTTTAATATCATTGTTGAATACCTAGAAGAGAGGTGTAGAGCAGACTTTACCGCTATGGCTGTGATACGTGAGGACTAAAGTCCGCTCTACAGAGTATCCATATGTCCTATATTAAAAATGACAGCCAAAATTGCTAATCATCATCCTTACGCATCTTTTTTTCCGGAATAGGGAGTAAAGGCACATGGTAAGTTTGTAAAATGTTATTAATTGCTTGCTTATTTTTGCTGATTAGCTCATTAAGTTGCGCTTTACGCCCCTTATCGCCATAACGTACACCCATTGCCATCGAATAATCAAATTTCATATTCAACGCTGATTTCATCGGCAGCATTTTATAGCCACTCGGATTTTGAGAAACAATATAGCCAGCCATCGGCCCCCATAAGATGACCATATCTATATTACCTGAGTGTAACTCTTTTTCTATCATCATCGCGGTATTATTTTTATCATCACCCGTCATGGTCTGATAGGGAACCCCTTGTTCTAATAAGCCACTTTTTTGTAACCAGGCCGTACCTGGGCCTCGGTCAAACATGGCTATTTTCAAACTTTCCTGTTTAGTAAGAGAGAGTGATCTAAGCTGCTCAGGGATGGTGATGTGATCCCAGCCACGGCCTTTGACAATTAATAATACATATGTTGAATGGTAGTAAGAATCAGTGGTCGCAGTAAAGTCAAAGCCAGCAGGAATGCCGATAATAACGTCACACCTATATTGTTTGCTTTGTTCACTTAGCTTCTTTTTCAGCGTATTACGTACAAATCCTATGCGCTGAGGGAACCAGTAATATTCAACTTCCTGACCTAATTGTTTGGCGAACAGCTCAGCAATTTTATTTTCATAACCATCCTGATTTTTAGTCGAGTACGGTGGATTAAGTGGGTCAGCACAGACTCTGAATTTTTTATCAGCTGGAGGTGATGGTGCAGCTTTTTCTTGGCTTTTTATTTCTGGCGAGAGGGTTACGTGTTTCGGTGAATCCGCTACCGGGTTGTGGTTTACTTGAGGTGTTGAGCAAGCGTTTAATAGGGGTATCAGCAGCCATGCAAAGGCATATTGTTTATTCATCGAAAATCCTTTATTTTTTAATTTTAATAAAATGCCTCATAGGCTTGTGTGTTTTTCTACCGCTAATAATGGGAATACGTTAATATAAAAAATCGTAACCGCCCAGTCCCCCTTCTTATCAAGACGGGGGTTAGGGAGCTGGAAATAAATAATCGTCCAATATTGGGCAGGATTTTTGTTCG
>CAZLLL010000016.1:0-16832 GCA_964560255.1 uncultured Methylomonas sp. | reverse complement strand
ATTTTTTTTAGTAAAAAAGTGTAAACTACTTTTGGGGGAATATGAAGGATGCCTATTTTTTGTTTGCTTTTATTAGAAAAAGATGTAATTATTAAGAGTTATTCGGTGGAGTGCTAAATAGAACAGCTCCATAACTCCCATTTTACAAAGGGGATATGAATGGGTACCCACTCATTTATTATTGAGCTGAGGAGTAGGATCATATCTACTCCTCAAGTTGTTAAGGAACGTACACGAAAAAGACCTTTGCCCACCCCACAGTTGCTCATATTATTTCGTGCACGTTCCTAAGCATTCTAAATATATTAGACATTGTTAGAAAAAAGATAGCAAATGAGTACTCAGATTAAACTATATGGTGAGCGAAATACCAATACAAATTACATGAGTAAGCTTATTAAATTGAACTTAAATGTTCAGGAAGTGCCTGGGACTGTACCGAGTAAAATAATGAAGCTTCAAGAGCTGCTACCTGGGAATGAAATGCTTAGAGATCTTTATTTTAGATTCACATTCAAAAATAATCTTGGCTGGAAGCATTCTTGTGTAAATACTGTAAAAGTGATAAGAAAATTTGACATTGCCAATTCTGATATTGCATTCCTGACGATTACAAAGAACCCTTATTCCTGGTTACTTTCGTTGTATCGGAGGCCATATCACCAGAGCTGTTCTGCAGAAATTGACTTTGAAACATTTTTGCAGCGGCCGTGGAAAACGACTGCTAGGGATAATACAGTACGACTATTAGGTAGTCCCGCACATCTCTGGAATATAAAAAATGCTTCGTATATACCATTATCTGTGTTTAACACTTTAAATATTACTACAGAGAGCATTATCGACGATCCAAAGGGAATAGTGGATCGAATTAGTCAGCAATTATCCATTAAGAAATTAGGAGAATTTGTGAATTATGAGTCCTCGACCAAGGATGATAGTAAGAGCAGTGGTTATTATCGCGATTATTATAGAAACGAGAAATGGCGTGATGAAATTTCAAGTGATGCGATAGCGATCATTAATAAAATAGTAGATAAGAATTTAATGGTCCATTTTGGGTATGAAATCCTGTAACTACTTAGCCACCCCATCCCATATTTTTGATATGGGGTGGCTAATGTGAGTTAATACAATCAACGTTTAGCTCATATAATCCAATTAATTATTATAATTCAAATAGTTATGTATAAAAATGAACTCCGAAACTTTAGTTATTAATACAATTGAGGCTTCTGCCCTGCCAAACTTCGAGTGGATGTTATTGTTCCATAGTTGAACCTTTGTGTATCAGTACACGATAATAAAGGTACAAAAGCAGCAAAACCTCCACTCACTGGTTGAATACAATAATATACAATAAATGATATCATCAGAAATACAAAAGCGTCATGGCATTTTATGGAATTTATGGCAATATCGTCATTTCGTCTTTAGCTCCATACGAAACGAAACGAAAAGCCGCTTTTCACGCAGTAAACTTGGTGGGTTATGGGTGATCATCAACCCCTTATCCCAGGCTCTAATCTATGCCTTAGTCTTTTCAAACATCCTTGCTTCTAAATTACCTGGTGCAGATAATAAGTATTCCTACGCATTTTATTTATTGGCAGGACAGCTTGCCTGGATGCTGTTTAGCGAAATTATCAGTCGTTGTTTAAATGTTTTTATCGAGCAAGGCGACTTGATGAAAAAAATGAGTTTTCCTCGAATTACTTTACCCGCCATTGTAGTTGGCTCTAGCCTACTCAACAATTTCTTTTTATTGGTTGCTGTGTTGGGTATTTACGCTGTATTTGGGCAGCAATTCAGTTTGAACATGTTATGGGTCATCCCGCTTACTTTTTCGGTAGTCATGCTTGCTATGGGGATCGGCTTAATTCTGGGGATACTCAATGTTTTTTTACGGGATATAGGGCAGGTTGTACCCATTATTCTGCAAATATGGTTTTGGTTTACTCCCATTGTATATCCAGAAAAAATCATACCAGAAAGTTACCGATATTTATTAGAATACAATCCTATGTATCCTATTGTAAATGCCTATCATCAGGTACTAGTGTATAATAATGCCCCTCAGATTGATAGTGTTGTCATCGTATCTGGGATAGCTTTTACGCTGGTATTATTAAGCCTGTTTATGTTTCGCCGAGCAAGTACCGAAATGGTTGATGTTTTATGAGTTTGCTTAAAGTTCAGAATTTAGGTAAAGCTTTTCGTAGTTATAATTCGGAGTGGAGGCGCTTTGCTCGCTGGTTTGGTTTACCGACGAAACATAGCGAAGAACATTGGGTATTAAGACATGTTAATTTTGAGATTTACCCGGGTGAAGCGATTGGCATTATTGGACAGAACGGAGCAGGGAAAAGCACATTACTTAAAATGATCACGGGGACACTACACCCAACAGAAGGGAATGTACAGGTTAATGGCCGTATTTCCGCTATTCTTGAATTGGGAATGGGGTTTGATCCAGAATTAACGGGACGACAAAATGTATTTCATGCGGCTGGATTGATGGGATTTAGCGTAAAAGAAATTAAACAAATTATATCAAAAATAGAGTCATTTGCAGATATTGGTGACTATTTTGACCAATCAGTCCGTATCTATTCAAGTGGAATGCAAGCGCGTGTTGCTTTTGCTGTAGCGACTGCTTTTCGTCCTGAAATTTTAATTGTCGATGAGGCACTTTCTGTGGGTGATGCAGCATTTCAAAGAAAGTGTTTTAGAAAAATTGAGGCTTTTCAGAGTGAAGGAACTTCAATCTTGCTCGTTTCGCACGATGTAGAGACGATAAAAAAATCTTGTGATAAAGCACTATTTATTAGCGCAGGAAAAGTAGTTGGCTTTGGTGACGTTAAGGTGGTCTGCGATGAATACGAAAGAGCTCTGTTTGGAGCGAAGAAATTAAAAATTCCTGATAAGGAGGTGTCATCGGGTGGATATGATAAGTCTTTAACGCCAGAATGTGAAATATCATACGGAAATAATAAAGCGCAAATAATTACTTGCTGGATACAAGGGGAAGATGAGGAAAAGGTGAATGTGGTAGAGACAAGAAGTCAGCTAGTTTGGTGCTTTAATGTCACCTTCAATGTTGATATATTTCAGCCTTATTATAATATGCAGATTAAGACAAGTGAGGGCGTTGTACTATTTGGTGTCAACTCTGAGTTTCTAGGCTATAAAAGTGAGCTAATTGCTGCAGGTTCGACCGTAAAAGTTAGATTTAGTTTTGTAAACCACTTAGCACCTGGGATATATTTTTTGAATTGTGGTGTTAAGGAACTTAATCATGCAAATGATGAAGAGTTTTTACATCGCAGAGTAGATTCTGCAATATTAAAGGTCGTCGCAAATGATAGCTCTTCAATTTCGAGAGGTTTAGTGGATTTAGGTGCAAAGTTTTCTGTGGTACTTTATGATGAATCAGCTATTGCTGTCAAAAATTAATAACATGATTATTTCTCATAAATATCAATTTATTTTTATTAAAACTAGAAAAACAGCAGGCACAAGTATTGAAGCATATTTGTCGCAATACTGTGCTACTACTGATGTTCTCACGGAATTAATACCTGCCGTAAATGGACATACACCGCGCAATTGGGGGAAATACTATAATCACATTGATGCTCTTAGCATCCGTCAGAGTATAGGCTCAAATATATGGGATAAATATTATAAATTTTGTGTGGAGAGAAACCCATGGGATAAAACGCTTTCTCATTATTATATGTTGAGGCATAGGAGTGAGAAAAAATTATCACTGGATGATTATTTTCTTTCGGCTAATTTTTGTGTAGATTATTTTACATATATGGATCATCAGGATAAATATCGAATTGTTGTTGATAAAGTTTTGCAGTATGAATTGTTAAATGAGGAGCTTGGGGGGGTTTTAAAGCAATTAGGAATACCTTTTTCAGGTACGCTGAACGTTAATGAGAAATCTGCATATCGGCCTGACAGACGATGTTATAGAGAAGTTTTTTCAACTAAACAGGCAGATCAAATCCGTCATACATTTGCAAATGAAATTTATTTTTTTGGGTATTCATATTAGGATTATCAATGAGTAAAAAAGTACAAGAATGCCAAGAGCCCATTTTTATTCATTCTTTATTTCGTTCAGGAAGTACCTATATATTTAATGTTTTTCGCCGTTCGCAAACTGATTATTATTGTTATCAGGAACCTTTGAACGAGGACTTGCAGTATGCAGCAGCAGAGCCTGAACGGCTTTTAGAATTTAATAAAATAACTCAAAAGTACCTCAGGCACCCTGAATTAGATAAGCCTTATTTTGAAGAATTCTATTTGATTGCTGACAAAGTAGGTGCAGCATTTCATAAAGAGTTCTCATATGAACAGTATTTTACCTCCAATCAAGCTGATATTTCTGACCTTAAAGCTTATTTTACTGTTTTAATGGAAGGCACACAAGGCCATCCCTTGTTTCAGTGCTGTCGATCGGCAGGGCGTATGGCACCTTTAAAATCAGAATGTGGTGGTATACATATTTTTTTATGGAGAAATCCGTGGGATCAATGGTGGTCATACAAAAAAGATGCTTTTTTTGAACTTAAAAATTTATTAATATTACAGTCGAAAGAACTTCCCAGTTTTCTAAGTACATTAAAAAAAGAACTAGAGACTCCATTTCTTCGTAATGAAGAGAAACAAAGAGAGTGCAATTTTATTAATAATAGGTACTGGCTTGGTACTGAAGGTCGCTATAAACTTTTTTATGGGCTCTGGTGTCATGCGATGCTGGAGGCAGAAATGCATTGCGATCTATCTATCAGCATAGATGAATTAAGTCTTTCGAGCAAATATCGTCTTGAAACAGAAACAAGGATGATAGAGCTTGGAATTAATGGGCTTGATTTCTCAGATTGTCTGATGCCTAGTGCAAGCTATGGAGAAAGTGATAGTGATTTTTTTCTGAAAATCGAATCCTATATTCATGGCTTGTTATTATCGCATGGGTACAGTCATGCTCAAGTTGGGCAGTTAATGCAACTGAGTGAAGGGAGGCTTGCATTGGTTGTTGATACAAATGTACCTGAAAATTCTAATATTCGCGATGCTATGCGTGCTCGTGAATACCTTCTGCAAGTAGAAAGCGAACTTACTCATCACTGGAGTTTAGTCACAGAAGCACAGGAGCATGTGCAAATACTGGATAAGCGAGTAAGTCTTCTTGAAGGCATTAATTCAAATCTAGAGGTGGACTTTAACCAAGCTAATTCTGCTAAAGTAAATTTAGAAGAAGAAACGCGTTCCCTTAAAGAAGAAGTTTCTTCCGTTAAGCAAGAAGTTTCTTCCGCTAAGCAAGAAACGTGTTCCCTTAAAGAAGAAGTTTCTTCCGTTAAGAAAGAAGCTTGCTCCCTTAAAGAGGAGTCAAACATTCTTCAAAAACAAAATCAGAATATAACAATGACAGCTCATCAATTAGAAGAAGAGTTGAAAGCTGTCTATGCAAGTAAGTCTTGGCGAATCATGTTGGGATTGCGTAAAATAATGCATTTTTTATTACACATTGCCCAGATGCTAAAGTCGTTAATATTTACTTTTACCACAACAGTAATGCGTTATGTGATAAAGCAGCCGCAACTAAAGCGGTTGGCACTTGATATTTTATACAAATTTCCACGCATTAAAAATATCTTGAACAAGATAGCATTACGCGCTGGTTTATCGACAAAAGAAAGTGCTTACGATAGTCGCATTTTGAAAAAAAAAATATCTGAGCAAGAAACTACCTTGACTTATACTTTAACTCCAACTGGTTTGCAGATATATAACGAACTAAAGCAATCAGTTAAGATGGAGGCTAACTGATGCGTATTGTAATAGATTTACAGGGAGCACAAACAGAAAGTCGTTATCGTGGTATTGGACGCTATAGTTTGTCTATGGCTAAAGCTATTGTCCGTAACCGAGGTAACCATGAAGTTATTATCGCACTAAGCGGGCTTTTTCCAGACTTAATTGAGTCGATTCGCGCAGAATTCGATGCGTTATTACCACAGGAAAATATCCGCGTCTGGTATGCTCCTGGTCCTGTTCGAGAGTGTCATGCAGGTAATCAGGTACGCCGTGAAACTGCGGAGTTTATTCGTGAAGCTTTTTTAGCCAGCCTTCAAGCCGATATTGTGTATATATCAAGTTTATTTGAAGGCTATGCGGATGATGCGGTAACAAGTATTGGGCAGTTTGATCACTCCACTCCAGTTATTGTCTCGCTTTATGATCTTATTCCGTTACAAAATCCTGAACACTATTTGCAGCCTAATTCTGTTTATGAACAATATTACCAGCGTAAAATTCAGTATTTAAAGAAGTCAACATCACTTTTTGCAATTTCCAGATATTCACAGCAAGAAGGAGTAGAGGTACTTGATTTTCCACTAGAGAGTGTTGTTAATGTTTCTACAGCAGTTGATGAAAACTTTAAGCCTTTACAATTAACAAAATCAGAAACCCTAGCTATTTGTAAAAAGTTTGGGATTAATAGATCAATAATACTTTATACTGGTGGGGCAGATGAGCGAAAAAATCTACCTCGCTTGATAAATGCTTATGCACAGCTTTCTACAAATTTAAGAGATGTTCATCAATTAGTATTTGCTGGAAAGATAACAGAAGATAATATCCATCAATTGCAAAAGCAGGCAAGGTGTGCAGGATTAAGTTCAGATGAATTGCTTTTTACTGGCTATATTGCCGATGATGAGTTGGTGAAACTTTATAATTTATGTAAATTATATGTATTCCCTTCTTGGCATGAAGGGTTTGGGCTTCCTGCTCTTGAAGCAATGTCTTGCGGTGCACCTGTCATTGGAGCAAATACAAGCAGTCTACCAGAAGTGATTGGCAACCATGATTCTTTATTTGACCCTTTTTCTGAAAAATCTATTGCAGAAAAAATAACTCAAGCACTTAGTGATGAGCTGTTTCGAAAATACCTAATTGAGCAAGGCTTAAATCAGGCTAAAATATTTTCTTGGGATAAGAGTGCAGTAATTGCGATTAATGCTTTTGAATATTTAGTAAAGGAGTCGAAAAAAAAGCATAATAGGTTAGTTGCTACGCATATTCTGACGAATCAAATTGCCAAAGTTGTTCAGACTGATATATCAGATCTGGAACTTGTTGACCTAGCACAATCTATCGCACTAAATCACACACAAGCAGGTTTCAAACAGCTTTTTGTGGATGTGTCAGAGTTGTCGCAACGAGATGCAGCGACGGGAGTTCAACGAGTTACACGAAGCATATTAATTGATTTACTCAATTATCCACCCAAAGGTTATAAAGTCGAGCCGGTATATGCTACGGTACAAAGTGATGGATATTATTATGCTCGGGAATTTACTGCAAAATTATTAGGGCGATCTGTCTCAATTGCATCAGATGAATTAGTGGAGCCCATAGCCGGTGATTGTTTTTTAGGGTTGGATTTGCAGCATCATGTGGTAATAGCTCAGGCTAAGTATTATGAGTATTTAAAAAAGAAAAATGTCTCTGTATATTTTGTTGTGTATGACCTGCTGCCAATTACGTTTTTTAAACACTTTGCCAAAGATCACTCAGAAATACATGCACAATGGCTTGATGCTATTTCGAGGTTTGGTAATCTAATCTGTATTTCAGAAACAGTTAAAAGTGAAGTGCAGGCATGGCTTGAAAAACATTTTCCTAAAAGATTAGCGAATATTAAAATTGATTTCTTTCATCTAGGGGCTGATATTCAAGGTACTTCTTCTTCGTTGGGGAGGGAAGAAGATGGAAGGCATATACTAAAGTCTCTTCAGGGAAATCTTAACTTTTTAATGGTGGGTACACTGGAACCTCGCAAAGGGCAAAAACAGGTTTTACTTGCGTTTGAGGAACTGTGGTCGAGAGGTGTCCAATTAAACCTTTTGTTAGTAGGAAGACAAGGCTGGATGGTCGATGAACTCATAGAGAAAATTCAGAATCATCCTAGGCTAAATAAAGAATTATATTGGTTTAATGGTATCGGTGATAAATATTTGGACAATATATATCAAATTTCAACCTGCCTGATTGCAGCAGCCGAAGGAGAGGGTTTTGGGTTGCCATTAATAGAAGCTGCACAACATCAGCTACCCATTATTGCTAGGGACATACCCATATTTCGTGAGGTTGCCAGTCAGTATGCTTATTTTTTTAAAGACGACACTGCCAGCGAACTTGCTTTATCTCTAGAAAGCTGGATTGAACTTTATCAGAAAAATGAGCATCTAAAATCCAGTGAAATTTCCTGGATAACGTGGCATCAAAGTGCTAGCCGTTTACTTAAGCTTACTTTAGGTAGCCAAGAACAACGTCCCGAGAAACAGGTTTTTTTAGATATTTCTGAATTGGTACAAAAAGATGCTAGGTCAGGTATTCAGCGAGTTGTACGAAGCTTGCTGAAAGAATTGCTTTCTCTTTCGTTTAAAGGTGTTAAGATTGAACCCGTCTATGCAACTTTGGAGGAAGGCTATCGGTATGCACGGTCTTTTACCGCGCTTTTTATGGGACAATCTTTAAATAAAAATATAAAAGATGAGCTCATTGAATATAGAAATGGAGATGTTTTTCTCGGATTGGACTTACAGCCGCAAGTTCAAATAGCACAGCAGGAGTTTTATAAAAGTTTACGTATTCATGGCGTGAGAGTTCTATTTGTCGTACATGATTTATTAGCTATTAGAAAACCCGAGTGGTTTCCCATCGGAAGCGCAGAAAGTTATGAACAATGGTTGAAAGTTATAACACAGCAAGATGGTGCCATTTGTGTTTCTAAAGCGACTGCTGATGATTTAACATCTTGGCAAAATGAAGCTCGTGATTTGAAACTTCGATCCTTTAATATATATATATCTCATAATGGCGCTGATATTAAAAGCAGCATAGCTTCTCATGGTATACCCAGAAATGCAGAAAACCTTCTTAAGGTACTCAATGAGCAACCCAGTTTTCTAATGGTTGGGACGATTGAGCCTCGTAAGGGAGTTTCTCAGGTTCTGGCTGCTTTTGATAAGCTTTGGTCGGATGATATTAAGGTTAATTTGGTTATAGTTGGCAAAAAAGGCTGGATGGTTGAAGAGTTAACTCAGAAGATAAGTCAACACTCTGAGTTTGGAAAAAACTTATTCTGGTTAGAAGGGGTTAGTGATGAATATTTGGAAAAAATATATACAGCGGCTACTTGCCTAATTGCTGCCAGTGAAGGTGAAGGTTTTGGCTTGCCGCTGATTGAGGCTGCGCAGCATAATCTATCCATTATTGCACGTGATATACCTGTGTTCCGAGAGATTGCTGGTGACAATGCTTATTATTTTTCTGGTCTGTTAGCAGACAATTTGTTTCTTACAATAAAGAGATGGCTGGAATTATATTCAAAGAATGAGATCCCAAAATCTAATAACATACAGTGGCTTACCTGGAAAGAAAGTTGTAAGGTATTGACTAATTATATTTTTTGCTCAAATTAAATCAACTACCACGCTTATAAAACGTGGTTTAAATTCGGTCTAAAAGGCCGTCCTCAGCAAAACCCCAAGGGCCTTGCTGAAGTAAGATTGAGCTGTTCCCTAGATTTTAGTATTTATTTATCATCTTGATATTTAATGTACTTCCTGATCATTTCTGCATCCATACCTACGGTATCAACACAATATCCGGCCGCCTAAAAATGGTTGCCCCAATATCGTTTTGATCGTAATTCTGGAAATTTCTGGAATGCTTGAATAGCTGTCGCTGAAAATCAGGGAAACGGAGCTTAGCGAAGTGATGATTTTTAGTCCCTGAATTTCGCGAAGCAGCATGGCGCGCCTATTTTCCTTTTATTTTCCCCACCAAGGATGAAATAGAAACTTTTGGCGGAACCTTTATAAGTAAATGGACATGATCTGCCTAAACATTTAATTCAACAACCTCACATCCCGACCTCTCGACATGTGCATAAAGGCTTTGATAGACATACTTTCCAATATCTCCAGTTAAGATTCGGTACCGATATTTTGGTACAAAAACTATATGGTACTGGCAAAACCATATTACATGTGATAACTTTTCTCCTAGTTGAATTGCGGGAACAACTCAACTAAGAAATACACCTGAGCAGACTTTTATGCAAAGCTTTTTTTACCCCTGCCCAGAAGGCGCGGTTATCTAAGTTGTAATATATAAAACATTAACAGAGTTGTAAATAATGATAAAAAAGCTAGTTCGATTAATGCGAAAAAATATAGGCATCAAGCCAGAAGATGCTTTCCCTCTCATGCCGGAATTACCATTGCCAGAGGGAATATCGGAGAAGCAGCTTTTTGAATTTATTTCGTCAGTGCGAGTAGGAAATGGTGAAGAAAAAGAAATGCTGGCTTATGCTACTCAAGATTTCAGAAGGTTTGTATATACTTGGGGATTAGCTAATAACTGTTCTGGGAAATGCCTTGAATTAGGAGGCAATCCTTACTTTACAACAATGTTGCTCAAAAAATTTACTCAGCTTGAAATCAGTTTAGCTAACTACTTTAGTTTAAATAATGGTGAATATGTACAAAGTGTTAATTATCGTGATTTAAATACTAAGGAAAAGAACACTGAAGACTTTATGTATCAGCATTTTAATGTTGAGAGCGATGATTTTCCGTATAAAGACCAGCAGTTTGACCTCGTTATATTTGCTGAAATTATTGAACATCTGTTGAATGACCCTTGTAAGGTATTACGAGAAATTAAAAGAATATTGCGCCTTGGTGGAAGTTTAATTCTTACGACTCCAAATGTGGCTCGTTTGGAAAATGTTGCCCGTATGATTGCTGGGGAGAATATTTATGATCCTTATAGTGGATATGGACCATACGGCAGGCATAACAGAGAATACAATGTTCACGAATTGGTTCAGCTTCTACTGCATGAGGGTTTTGAAATTGAAACACACTTTACTGCTGATGTGCATGATAATAATGCGGGTGCATATTGCAATCTTGATGCTATTGCGCCTTTACTGAAATTTAGAGAGGATGGTTTAGGGCAATACATTTTTGTTAAAGCTAAAGCTTTACAGCGGGAAAAACAAACTAAAAAACCGGCCTGGCTATATAGAAGTTATCCTGCGGAGGAACTTGTGTAAGAGTCCCTACTTTTGCGAAAGCTCATTTTGGGCATCCCAGCCCAAGTTCGCGGCAAAAGCTTAACGGGACTAATTATAATCTTCGATGCCCCGATTCGTCCTGCGTCCATCACGATTTCGTACAACCTAGCTGCGCGGGTTGCACTCATCATGATTACCTCAATGACTCTACGGCAACTAAAGCTGTTACTAAATCCTCTTCGCCATTCGCTAGCGCTCATACTACGAGTATTCATCCACAGCGTTGCCTATCGCGGACTAAAAATCATCACTTCGCTGGCGCTCTGTTTCCAAGATTTTCAGCGAGTGAGTCTTTTTTAAGACAACCTATTCTGGAAGGTCTGAGATTCTCAGTCGTTTGAATTTTTCTGCGATAGAATGCCTAGATTATAGGTATTATTAATAGGACTTGAATTGCCAGATATAATCGAAGTAGTTCGTATTTTGTTTGTAGCTGAGAACCAGCCAAGTGTCTGTCATTTTACCTTCTTTCAAACTTGAGAGTCAAAAGTTCTCAGAGAATTTATAGTTTTGAATAGAGACATAAACTCTAAGTCATTGAAATAATTAAATCATTATAAAACTACTTATCAATTCTAAATAATTTTTAATACCAATTTTATCAAATAGTTACGAGAACTTTTGACTCACCAGTTCTTTCAAAGGGGAGTAATAATTGCTCCTAAACTGTAACAGTGTCTGGTGCAGGTTGCTGGGAGTGGGTAGTTGCAATTTTGGTAACCGTTCACCTACCCCTGAAATCCTAACCCACTAATTTAAATGAAAATTATTGTTCAGTATTTTTGTGAAATTGCCGCTCATCATTTTTAAATTAAACTTTCAATGACTTACGGAATTTATTTGCTGGCTTACATATTAGCCAGTCACATATAAATCAATATGTTAAGGGGGAGGTGAACGGTTACAATTTGGGTGCTATCAAAAATTTTTAAAATTAACATGAATGCATTATTATCTAGACACAGTTTTATTTATTTATTCTTACTTTCAATATACTTTTATTTTTTTATGGTAGTGGACACCCCTATTATTTTAGCTGATGAAGGTGGATATATAGGTAGTGCCAGATATTTTGCAACGGGTAAGGGACTAATAGACCTGAGAGCCAATATTTACTATCCAGGAATAAGTTTGCTTTATGCGCCAATTTTTTTAATTATTGATAACCTGAATGTAGCATATAAATGTATACAATTTATTAATTTATTATTAGCATCTTTTATTCCTGTCATGACATTCAAAATATTGAATGAAATTTATAGTAAATCCATAAATAATAAAGCTTTGTTTGTTGTAAGTGGAATGTCTTTTATCTACTCCACTGTATTTTGCTATATTAATTTAGCTATTTCTGAGATACTATTAACATTACTTTTCTTAAATATTTTGTATTTGTTGTTAAAGCTAGAGAGTGAAATAAAAACCAAGTACATAATAGCTTTAACTATTAGTAGTGCATTATTATTTTTGTCTCACCCAAGAGCTGTTGTTGTATTAATAGCACTTTTGTTTTTTTCAATATTTTTCTTATTAAAAAATAAAGGAATATTTTTCTTTTATTTGTGCTCAATAATTTTTGTTTTTGCATTAGACAAATACTTTGTTAGCCAGTTGGTAGAGAGCTATTTATCCATTGTCCTAGATGAGTCTTCTACTAACGAAGCGACTGATGAGTTTACCATAAAGATAATATTAAAAATTTTTTCTAGCTGGAATAATTTTGCTTCTTTGATCGTTGGGATAGTTGGTCAGATATGGTATTTAACTATAGCGAGCTTTGGGCTAATATGGGTTAGTTTGATAAAAATCTCAGAAAACATCCTATCGAATAATAAAAGATATACATTTTTATTTCTGTTGCTATCAGCGGCTGGAATGCTATTGTTATCCTCTCTGTTTATGAATGGGCATGATAGAGGAGATCATTATATATATGGGAGGTATAATGAGTTTATATGGCTTATTTTACTATCTATGGGAATGTATTCTTTTCTTACGGATAAGTTTTCCACAAAATTCGTATGGCTGTTGTTGGTATTTATTTGTACCTTACTAAATATATATGCTTTCTATCAAGCAGATAAACTTCAAGGTTTGGTATTTAATCATAATAATATATTAGGTATTTATTTGTATTCCTGCTTATTTAAAACATATAATATATATTACATTTCTTTTTTGTCTTCTTTTTTAATATGTGCTATGTTTTTATTGAAGAAAATAAGTAATGCATCAATTTTTATTTTAATCAGCTATATTGTATTAAATAATTATATGATAGTGCATGTGTACTATAAAAGAAATTCAAATGGAAGAATGCACGAGCATGAAGTATCTAAATTTATTAATAATAATATACTTGATGATATTGTAGTTGCTTATGACCGGAAGGCCTGGAGCGGATGGCATTATTTTAACTATCAATTGTATTCGCCTAATATTCAGATGTATAGGTTTAATTCAGATAATATAAATCAGCATGAGTTTGAGTATGTAATTAGTGGTTTATTTAATTTGGGTAAGAATTATAGAATTATAGCTTTAGAGAACCATCATAAACAGACTTTATTTATTTCAAAAAATAATAAATACTATGAAAAATTTTTGTTGGCTGGCTTTGTGTTGCCAAGTAATTTCCCATCAGCCTTACCTATTGAAGCATATAAATATAAATTTAGAAATATTAAAATAGATACTAATACAGTTAGTATGTCACTTCAACACTTGGGTGCCAGGACTTTTTGGCCAAATTTGTATGCAGTTAAACAGCCTAAATACTCAGTTAGAGTTGGTATTCAGTATTTAAACTCAAAATTTGAAAAGCTCTCAGAAGAGAGAAAAGAACTATCTAGATCCATTTATCCAAATGAAGTAGAAGAGTTAACTATTAATTTACCACAACAATGTAAAACAGATTTTGTTAAAATTGACATGCTTCAGGAGTTAGTAGCCTGGTTTGAGCCGTATGGAAATGCCCCTCTTCTATTAAGTTGTGACAATGGGGTTTACACAATTGATAGTATAAAGAATAACATATGAAACTGATTATCCAAATCCCCTGTTATAACGAAGCAGAAACTCTAGCGATTGCTTTAAATGCCTTGCCTAAAGAAGTAGAGGGCTTTGATAAGGTTGAATGGCTTATCATTAATGATGGCAGTACAGACGATACAGTTAAAGTGGCAAAAGAATGTGATGTAGATCACATAGTGCATTTTAAACATAATCAAGGCCTAGCAAAAGGGTTTATGGTAGGGATTAATGAGTGCTTAAAGCAAGGTGCTGATGTTATAGTAAATACCGATGCTGATAATCAATATGAAGCACAAGATATCCCTAAATTGGTTAACCCCATACTTCACCATCAAGCAGAGTATGTTATAGGTGAAAGACCGATTAGCCAAACAGAACACTTTTCATTCGCTAAGAAAATCTTACAAAAACTTGGATCCTGGGTTGTCAGGAAAGCTAGTAACACTGATATTCCTGATGCTCCTAGTGGTTTTAGAGCAATGAGCAGGGAATGTGCAATGCAATTAAATGTTTATAATGATTATACTTATACATTGGAAACTATTATTCAAGCAGGCCAGAAAAATATGGCAATTACTTCTGTGCCAATAAGAACAAACGAAGATCTACGCCCCTCTCGGCTTTTATCCAGTATTTCAAGCTATATTAAAAAATCGGTTGTCACTATTATTCGTATTTTTGTTGTCTATAAGCCCTTTCGATTCTTTATGAGTATTGCTGTCGTTTTGTTTGGGTTGGGGTTTATGCTTGGTTTGCGGTTTCTTGCTTATTATTATGCTGGGGATGGGGAGGGGCACATGCAATCAATTGTATTGGCAGGGTTATTGATGGGAATGGGGTTCCAAACGGGGTTGATTGCATTTGTTGCTGATTTATTGGCAGTAAATAGAAAACTAATGGAAGAACTTCGTTACAGTGCAAATCAAAATAGGGAATTTCATAAATTTACTAAGGCAGGTGTGAAGGAGGTTGAGTAATGAAGATTTCAGGTGGGTTAAAAGAGAATGGAATTGTTGTTGGAAATACTTATGATAAATATGGGGCAAAAAACCCAATTGTTAGATGGATAATGAATGGATTTAATAGCAGTCTGACTGAATTAGTGAATGGTGTCATTCCAAAGACTATCCATGAAGTAGGTTGTGGGGAAGGTTTCTGGGTGATGCATTGGGCGAAACAAGGAATTGATGCTAGAGGGAGTGATTTTTCTGCTCAAGTTATTAAGCTTGCAAGTGAAAATGCCATTAAAAATAATTTGTCGGCTGAACTCTTTAAGCAATGTAGCATTTATGATGTGAAATCTAGTACTGATAGTGCTGATTTAGTTGTTTGTTGTGAGGTTATGGAGCATCTTGATAGTCCGCAAGCTGGTCTGGTGGCACTGCAGGAAGTGGTTAATGAGTATTTGATATTGAGTGTTCCAAGGGAACCTGTCTGGCGTATGCTAAATGTACTTAGAGGGAGGTATCTGTTTGAGCTTGGTAATACCCCTGGGCATATTCAACATTGGTCTAGCTCTAGTTTTGTTAGATTAGTTGCTCAATATTTTGATATTGTTACCGTGAAATCACCTTTTCCATGGACAATGGTTTTATGCCGAATTAAGGAATAAATTGAATTTATGTCACCTTCTGTGAAGTTATATTTACATTGGATTGGAAATTTCCTAGCTGCTTCAGGATGTGTGTTTGTAGTGCTTCGATTAAAAGATTACAGTTCGGATTTTGACCTTTCTCGGTTCGATAGTTGTGCTTGGTTGGCTTTTCTTTTATTAGCATTGCTGTATGGGCTGGCTAATTTTATGTTAGCACTAGCATGGCGGAATCTTCTTGCCTATTTCGGTGTAGAAGTATATCGTTTATGGGCCACGCGAATCTATGGGTTGACTCAGCTGGCGAAGTATGTACCTGGGAATATAATGCATTTGGCTGGAAGGCAGGTTATGGGGTTATCTGCGGGAATTAGTGGTCGAGCACTGGTCAAGGTATCAATATGGGAGCTCGGGCTTTTTTCCATTACAGGGTTTTTTTTTATTATTATAGTGATACCTCATTTTTTTCCTGTCGTAAATATATACACAGCAATTGCTAGTTTTCTTAGTGCGCTATTATTAATGGGAGTAGGGCTAGGATGGCTCTTAGGCTTAAACATTTTGAGGGCTTTTGAGTATTATGTAACATTCCTTATTATTTCTGGGCTAATATTTACGGGAGTGCTTTCGTTAGTTGCCGGTACAAGTTCATTAACAGTTTTAATCGCTTTAATGTTTTCTAGCTCTTATGTTGTGGCATGGTTGATTGGTTTAATTACCCCGGGTGCCCCAGGAGGGATTGGGGTGCGTGAAGCGATATTGGTTGTATTATTGAAAGGTGTTGCTCCTGAAGCAGATCTACTTTTAGCTGTTTTATTGTCTAGGGTAGTGACTGTTAGTGGTGATGTGATTTTTTTTCTGCTTGCTTCGCTTATTCCAAGTAATTAAAGTGGAGTTTCAGATGTAGGTAGCAAGTAATAAAATAATGCTTATAGTTGTTCGCAAACAGCAATTCTAAATATGAATTTCCTCCCACTTTATCAGTAAGCGACCAGAAGTTATTTAGCGCTATTTCACTGGGATAGCACA
>CAZLLL010000015.1:0-17104 GCA_964560255.1 uncultured Methylomonas sp. | reverse complement strand
TATGTACAGACTCGTTCTTTTGCTGCTAGCTTCAACCATAACGCAGGCACAGACTCAGCACTTAAAAACAAATACCCACACGCTGCAGCCAATACAACATAATACCGATGGGAAAACTCAAAACACGCTGAATAAAGACCTGTTTAATCGTGATCAATGGCAACTTGATGAAACTGAGTGGCAACGATATAAAGACCTGATGAAAGGAATTAGAGGCAGTATCAGTCCTGATAACCTTTCGCCTGTTGAAGTGCTTGGCACTCATGCCAGAAACGACGAAGAGAGAAATAAGTATGCACGAATCTGGGCCAGAATGATGTTTGAAGATGCAGGCCGTATTTTAGACTTTCAAAGAGCTTATAACATTGCCTTTAATGATATGTACGGTCACATTCCTCTGATTGATGTGACAAAACTGGGACTGGCAAAAAATCAGTTAAACAATATTCAGAAACACGACAGGTTACTGGCCTTCATTAAACTCGAAGATTGCCCCCAATGTGGCATCATCATTCGACAACTCTTGCTCAAAACACAAACACTTGACGTGCAAGTAGATGTTTTCTTTATGGACACAAGAACCAAGGAAGATAATCAGAGAATAAGAGACTGGGCCAATCAGCATATTATCAACAAGCAACGCCTTAAATCTGGAAAAATCACATTAAATCACGACAAAGGAAAACTTTTCAGACTCACCAATAGTCCAGTAACCGCAGTTCCTATTATGTTTAGAACTAACGACAAGGAAACCGTACAGGTATTTCTTTAACGATACTACTTTATAAAACAACAGGGATATAACATGAGTGAAGACAAGATAAATTCAAAAAAAACACATTTGCATAAAAGCAATACGCGCTATGAATTTGGATGGGGATATATCACCGAACGTAAAGTAGGGCACTATATTATCTGGGAATATTATTTTACAAAGCTGATAAACGCTTATCTGCAAGAAGGACGGCGCATTAGCGATCTGCAAAGGACGGTGTATTTTGAACTTGAAAAAGTCATTGAATTCTCAACGCGAGACGTTGCGCCTATGTTAAGCATGAGCGAAGGCTGGACAGTATACCCCAGCTTTTCCGAATCAATCTTCTATCTGATCGCCCACAACAATAAAGAAGAAGAGGCTCGTGAATGGAGCATTAATACCTTGATTATTGATGTTGTTCCCAGCATTATAAAATTCATTAGCCATCATGAAAAAAATGCATTCATGCGTTAGCAAGCAATACGCCTTATGGGTGTCCATGCTGCTTATACTGCAAATGGTCATGACAGAGAGTCAGGCGCAGTACATTCCTTCGCGTTATCAAAAAATTGCCACGCAACATAATATACCTGCCAGCATACTTTATGCTGTTGCCTTGACAGAAAGTGGAAAAGTCTTGAAATCAGGTCAGTTCAGACCATGGCCGTGGACACTGAACGTTGAAGGCAAAGCGAAACGTTACGCCACACGCAAAGCCGCCTGGTTTGCGCTAAAACAGTATATGGATCAAGGTATACGTTCAATTGATATCGGCCTAATGCAGGTCAACTGGTACTGGAATAAAGACAAGCTGGCCAATAACACCTGGAAAGCCCTTGACCCTGTTTTTAATGTTGAAACAGGCGCACGAATATTACAGGAAGTCTATCAACAAAAAGGTAACTGGGCGCAAGCCATAGGCCGGTATCACTCGCCTGGCCAGACCGCTCAGCAAAAGCACCGCGCTCTAGTTTATACCCGCAAGGTCATTCGGCACATCAAAACCATTACAGGACAATAAGCCATGAACAAAATTACCGTTATTATCCAGCTGGCTCTGATGATCACAGGTATTTTCCTGATCAATCCACTCAGTGCTGAGCCATATTCAATTCATGATACAGGCAAAACACAAAGCATGGCACTCTATATGCCTTCGGTTAACCCACCCGATAAAAGAACGCTCTTGCAAAGCGCGGTTAAACCACGCGGCAAAACCATGAAAAGATTACCTGTCAGTACACCTGAACTGACACCTGGCAAAGTGACGACAAAAAAAATAAAATCTTATCTGGATACGCCTTTTTTTATTGTCGGTGCAGACCCTCTGTCCAATCAGTGGCTGATCCAGAATCATAGACAGCTTAAAAAACTTAACGCCATTGGTATCGCGGTGAATGTACGGACAAACGCTGAATTATCACGTTTGCAACGCTCATCGGGTGGTTTACGAATTTCACCTGTTCCAGGCAAACAGATAGCTAAAAATTTAGGCTTAAAGCACTATCCGGTATTAGTTTCCGGTAAATTGATAGAACAATAGGAGGTCATCACTGATGAAAAATTACCCGCTGGAAGCACTGTTGCGTCCTCCCGTAGAACTATGGTCTGCCTTATCTGCCACAGGCACTGGTTTGATTGCCCTGCTATCCCCCTGGGCCATGATGATGACACCGGGGGTTGGCTATGGTACGGCAACACTTCTGTTTATATTTGCCTATATTCGCGGTAAAAAGGCGTTTTACGTGTTGCGCTATCAGGACAATATTCGAAAATTACCCGTGTATGTACTTTCATCCGATGAAATACCGGTCAGTAATTTTCGTTTATTTTTGGGTCTGGGTTTTAAATGGGAACAAATGCACACACAACGATTGCGTGACACGATGAATCCTAAAGTGCGCAGCTATGTCAATCAAAGTCGTGGCTACGAGTGGGCTCGGAAAAAGGAAATAAAATGGGAAAAGACCCCGTCCTATGCCTTTATGGTCAAAGTGCTACGTTCTAACTCACGCTGGAATCCAGTCGCACCCTTGCCGCCTGTTGGCGGCAAACCACAGATTCATGCTGTTGGCAGTTTAAATGAAATGGATGTCACAATGGATTTGGGAGAGCGGGTAGGTCATACGCTTATTTTAGGGACAACACGGGTGGGTAAAACCCGCATGGCTGAGATTCTGATCAAGCAGGATATCGCACGTGGTGATGTCGTTATCGTTTTTGACCCAAAAGGTGATGCCGATTTAATGAAGCGCATTGTCGCTGAAGCAAAAAGTGCAGGTCGTGAAGATGAATTGTATCTGTTTCATCTCGGATATCCTGATATCTCCTGCCGTTATAATGCAATTGGTAATTTCTCAAGAATTACAGAAATTGCGACACGGGTGACAAATGCACTGCCTAGT
This sequence comes from uncultured Methylomonas sp., assembly GCA_964560255.1. Taxonomy (GTDB): domain Bacteria; phylum Pseudomonadota; class Gammaproteobacteria; order Methylococcales; family Methylomonadaceae; genus Methyloprofundus. Next base: position 13,942 of record CAZLLL010000015.1, on the reverse strand, counting down.
GAAGGGAATTCAGCCGCGTTTAGAGAGTTTGCCTGGCGCTTTACCAATATGATCTCGATGGCACTAGTTAAGATGGGCAAACGCCCTGATTATAAGCTGATCACCCGCTATATCACTAATATTGAACCTTTATTACTGGAGTACTATCATCAGTGGTTGCCAAGTGTCGCACCATCTGGATGGCTAGATGAGGTTAACCAGATCAAAAATGCCATAAATGAGCGTGACCTGACCTTTGCTTTAAAAGGGCGTTCGCACGATGTAATTGCCCTGGTTCGCTATGTCAAAGAACAGGGACTCTATGACCCTGTTGCAGATGGTCTGCGTTCTGCATTTGAATATGATAAAACCTATTTTGATAAAATCGTGGCCTCCCTTTTACCTTTAATGGAAAAACTGATTTCAGGAAAAATAGCCGAACTGATTTCACCTGACTATAGCGATACCGAGGATACACGCCCTATTATTGACTGGCGACAAATCATCCGCCGCAAAGGGATTGTCTATGTGGGGCTGGATGCCCTATCTGATATGGCTGTAGCTTCGGCAGTCGGTAATTCCATGTTTGCCGATCTGGTCTCTGTCTCTGGTGAGATATACAAGCACGGCACGGATCATGGTATTCCGGGAGCCGAAAAGTCTGCCAGTATGCCAACCATTTCTTTACATGCCGATGAATTTAATGAACTGATTGGTGATGAGTTTATTCCACTGCTTAATAAAGCAGGCGGTGCTGGCTTTCAGGTGACAGCCTACACACAAACCTGGTCTGATGTAGAAGCACGATTAGGCAATAAAGCCAAGGCCGGACAAGTCGCGGGTAATTTCAACACCCTCATCATGCTACGTGTCAAAGAACTCGCCACGGCAGAAATGCTCACCAGCCAGATTGATAGCTGCGAGATCAATACCGTGATGGAAGTGTCTGGTGTCAATGATACCGCTGAGCCAGGATCAGGGGTTGATTTTACTTCAAAAAATGAAGACCGTATTTCTGTGGTAGAAACACCGCTGATTACACCGGCAACCATTATGGCACTCCCGAAAGGGCAGGCGTTCGCATTACTCGAAGGCGGTAATTTATGGAAAATACGTATGCCCCTGCCGAGCAAAATTGATGATGAGAATATGCCGAAAAACCTGGAAGATATCGCCAGTCAAATGCAAAAACGCTATTTAACTAATGACCATTGGTGGGCAACCTGATGGTTGAAAAAAAACAGGGAACCGCTCAGCAATCAGCGGAAAGAGGTATTATTGCGCTCTTTTTTATACGCCTGACTCAGTTCATGTTCTTTATGCTGATGACGTTGTTTTTTTCCATCCTGATTGAATGGATAGGCATGGCGACAAACCTGTGGGAGGAGACGGGTGCAAAACATAGTAAAAATATGCTGGTACAGGAACTGAACTACCTGAATGAAGATTTTAAAAAAAGCGCGATTGTCGAGCAACCCCTTCAATTTGCCAGAACCTTTGCCAATCAATTTTATAGTTACACGTTTGAAAAAACGGGTGCCAAGAATGCCGTCATCTGGGTGGCGACACCGACTGATCAGCGTAATACAGGAAAATTCAGAAAAATATTACGTACTCTTTATCTGCAGGTATCTGACTATATTATGGCGATGGCCACAGTCATTCAAATATTTGCTGTTCGCCTGGCCGTCCTGATTCTTTCTCTGCCTGCTTTTATCCTTTTATCCCTGACAGGATTTATAGATGGTCTGGTACAGAGAGACGTGCGCCGCTGGAGTGCAGGCAGAGAAAGTTCATTTATATATCACTGGGCTAAAAAATTTCTCTACCCCTCTTTAATACTCCCCTGGATTGTTTATCTCTCAATACCTGTCAGTGTCCACCCTAATTTTGTTGTACTGCCCTTTGCTTTTATCTTTGCCGTGTCGGTCACGGTCATGGCCTCCACTTTTAAAAAGTACCTGTAACCGCGTTTTCCACCTACCACCCTCTGACCACAATAAACCCTTTCAATTTGAAAAAGGGTTTATTGTGGTTTTTTTTTGCCATTGCGTAACAATAGATCACAGATTTAATGCAGGAGAAATCAAAATGATAATAGTAAAAAAGATTCTGTTTATACACATACTGTTTTTGATAACAGTCCCTTTTGTACAAGCTGATCCAGAGGGAGAAAACGCGAAACTGGCTTTGATTATTCATGAGCTGCATGCGTTGACCCCTTTGGTTCAGGAGGCAGAGGCACTGGCAAACAAGGATAGCCGTATACAGTTTCAGTATGACTGGTTATCACTTGATCTTGAGCGCATTAAATCGGCAATACTGGAGCATATTACGGCTCCTAGAGTTCAACCTCGCAGTTTTCCACCGCTTAAGGGTGATTATAGGCGTTAATAATGAATGGAGCGCAAATTACAGCGTTTAAGCTGTCAACACATAATGTGTCTCCAGCGCAATTGCTGCTGGTGATTAGTTCTGTTCTAGCCATTATTTATCTGATCTGGCTGGCATGGCTGGTGTATTCAGAATTTCGTCTATGGCAGGAGGGAAAAGGAAACTTTTATCAAATGCTATTTTTATCATCCAAAGGCGCTGTGGTGGCAATGTTGCTAGGTTATATTTTTAGACCTTAAATGGAGTATTACTTAATGAAAAAATATTATTACAACTTAATGGCATCGCTGACCCTGTTTTACCTTTCGGTATCACAAACAGCAACTGCCGCCCTGCCCGTCCAGATTGCCCCTAGCACGGCACCTGCAGCTGGGGATTGGCTGGCTTTAATTGAAGGCTATTCAAAAGATGCAGGACTTGTCCTTGGTCTGGTATTAGCAACCGTTGCCTTTTTATGGATTGCATGGATTACCATTTCTAAATTCAATGAAGCCAGATCGGGTAAGGCAGAATGGGGTGAAGTCGGCTTGACTGCTATTGTTTCCGCAGGAGTCATGGTTTTTATTAGTTATCTGTTAGAAGAAGCGGCTACAACAATTACATAAGACTATGATAAATGAAGAGTCGTCAGAAACGTTAGCAGATCGGTTGAATAATGAACCGGTGATTTTTAGAGGTAGCACCAACACTGAGCTGGGCATGATCCTGTTAGTCGCTGTGGTGTTCTGGGTTCCTGCCGGGCTACTGATCGCAACCCTGTTAGGGTCAATATCCATGTCACTGGGAATTACTGCGTTTGGCGTTCTGTTAACTGTTTTTTTCGGCTCTACTTATTTTCAACACATTAAACGCGGCCGCCCGGATAATTATTATCAACACTCGATGATCGCCCGGTTAAGCCGACTTGGCTTACGAAAAACCACGCTTATTCAAAAGCATGGCACCTGGTCATTAGGCAGAGATTAAATGCGATACAAAGATTTAAACAGTAGTCTGACCGCTCATATTGCAACACTACGAATCATCATAGTAGTTATGATCTTGTTGAATATTTTTATGTGGTACGGATGGCAAGGTGCGACGGCAGATATTCGTATTCATATCCCACCCGATATTCGTTCAGGTGCAGTCGTTCATTCCGGTGAAATATCGGATGCCAATATCTACAGTTTTGCCAGTTATATTTTTCAGCAACTCAATCACTGGTCTGAAAACGGAGAAAAAAACTACGGTGAACAAATTTTTAGCATGAGTGCCTATCTAACACCTGAGTTTCGTAAGCTTTTAATCAAGGACATGAATGAGCGCAATAAAAACGGTGAATTGACAGGTCGTGTTCGATTCATACAACCCATTCACGGACATGGCTTTGAAGAAAGGCGTGTTGACATTGAGAATGAGTCAAACTGGATTGTATGGCTGGATTTTAATATTGAGGAATATATGCACGGTATGCAGATTAAAAAGATCCGTATTCGTTATCCCCTTCGTGTAACGCGCTTTAATATTGATCCAGAAACCAATCCATGGGGTCTGGCGTTAAATGGATTCACGAAAGAAGGCCCGGCCAGGCTGACTGAAGACGATACCACGCACACTACAAAATAAATCGAGGATGGCATGATAATCACACTGAAAAAACTCGCGATGATCGTTTTCATTGTCTCATCAGGTCTATTCCAGTCAGTTTTAGCGAATGAATCGGTGGAACGTATTTTTTGGGATAAAAAGCCACTACGCATTACATTACCTGTTGGTCAAGAGCGTATCGTGAGCTTTCCTTCCGCTATCAGAATAGGCTTATCTGCATCACTTGAGAAAAAATTGCGAACACAAATTAATAATAATACGATCTATTGGCTAGCGCACGATGAATTTACCTCTCAGCGCATTGAAATCAGAGCGATTGACGGCAGCGTTATTTATCTTGTCGATCTGATTGCAAAAAAATCAGGTGCTTCGGTTGAGCCTATTGAAGTCATACTCAAAAATGCACAGCCTCCCGCGCTAAACGTTCAGCAGGACAGAAAAATTCGACGCAACCCTGAATTAGCGACAGGTACACGCCGCACAGCCCCCGGTTATATTCATCTGAGTCGTTTTGCAGCACAGCAATTGTACGCTCCTACTCGCCTATTGCAACAGGGTTCCAGTATTCACAGAGTACCTGTCAATAGACAGGCTACTAGTTATTTGATGCAGGGTGCAAAGGTGTTAGCAAAACCTGTTGCCGCCTGGAAACAAGGTTCACTCTATATTACCGCACTAGAAATAAAGAACTTATCCGGCGACCCCATCGCACTCGACCCCAGAAAAATTCGGGGTCAGTGGAAAGCGGCAACCTTTCAGTATACCTACCTGCATCCAGCGGGGTCAGAGCACGATAGCAGTGTTTTGTATCTTATATCTGACAGACCTTTTCATGAGGTACTCTAAATGAATTCCAATAAAATATTGCCCTTTACTGCCATTATCGTGCTGATCATGTTTATTTTTGTCGGCATAAAATCCTGTCGCAAAGAGACCACAGACTATGTCGGATTATCCGCTGTTCCAGAGCCAGAGACACTCGATCTTGACTCATCAGCCGATACGATACGCTCACTTACTGCCGAGGTCGATGCCGTCAAAAAACAAAGCATCAAACTGTCTAAGCAAAATGACGAGTTATTAAAGCAGAGCAACCAGATTCAGGCAAAAGTCAGTTCTAATTTACGCAGGGAAATGGCTGCCAAACCCCCTCCATCTGGTGTTGAAGATGTCATGGATGAAATGTCTAAACAATTGAGCTATTTTAATGCACGGATTAATGAAATGAGTGCTGCTCAGGAAAAAAGTCAGGAAACAGAAGGTGTTCAGGATATTCCTATCGGTTTTGGTATTGATGCCAGTGACATGGCAGATAAAGACAGTCTGGATGAGACGATTATCTGGATAGAGCCCTTAGGCACTCAGGTGGATTCGCAAGGCAACCCATCCTATTCAGATTCTGGCAGTGTATTACACGCCAATAGTCCGAATACACTGGATGTCGATAACTATTTACAACACAGTAACATCAATGAAATAGTCAAGACAGAAGAACTGTATTATACCGTCCCAAGAAATTCTACACTGATCGGCTCAGTCAGTATGACGGCCTTAATTGGACGTATTCCTCTCAACAGCATCGTCCAGGAACCCTTTCCGTTTAAAGTCATTGTAGGTAAAGAAAATCTCGCCACAAACGGTATCGACATGCCGTTTCTGGATGGCATGATCTTTAGTGGTACAGCGACCGGAGACTGGGCATTATCCTGCGTTAGGGGATCGGTACATTCTGTGACGTTTACATTTTCAGACGGCAGAATAAGAACATTATCGTCTGACGATGGCAGCTTGCAAAGTATCAATCAAAAAAATGGCAAAAATAATTCACAAGGAGGAGATCGTCCACTGGGATGGATTTCTGATCGACGCGGTATTCCTTGCATTGCTGGCCAGCGGATCAGTAATGCAATTGATTATCTGTCGGGGCGTATTTTTGCAGCCGGTGCATCTGCCGCTGCCGAAGCCTTTGCGCAGGGAGAAGTCACTAATTCGGTATCCCCCATCGGTGGCGTGGCGACTTCTGTCATTACGGGCGATGCCGCAAAGTTTGCAGGGTTTAATGCCCTGTCGGGTGGTGTCAATGAAGTCGGTGAATATATTAAAGAAAGAGCGGCACAGTCTTTTGATGTGATCTATGTGGATACAGGTGCTGAATTAGCCATTCATGTGGATGTAGAACTGCCTATTGATTATGAACTGAACGGGAGAAAAACCAATTATGCATACCAGAACCAGGACACTTATAGTCGGTACCTTGATTAGCCTTATTCTTGGCTGTGCCAGCGATAGTACAGAAACTATCCTACCGCAAGATGGCCCGACGATGAAACAGGTTTATGACCATCATTTTACCGGCGAACCCTTACCCAGACGTGATAATGAAAAGAATACCGAAAAAGAAGGAGCAGACTCATTACAATCTGCGCGGATGCGCCGTCCTCTGCCTGCTGATTATAATTTAGACGGTTACACACGCGAAGCTCACACTGAAATCAATCAGCTTTTCCCGCGTCTGTCTAACCCTACGCTGGTAATGTATATCTACCCACACCTGTCAGGCCCTGAAAGACACCCTGTGCCGGGTTACTCCACGGCCTTTACCTTATATGAAAAAGTTGAATACGCCTTGCCAGGCGAGATTGAGGAGCGATATTAATGTTAGCCAGCTTATTTGGGAAAAAAGACAAACCTGACGCAACTGAACATCGTCGCCGTGCTACCGATAATCCTCCCACGGAGGTTCGTATGCGCAAGATGTATGAGCGTCCGGATTCATTTACGAATCTGTTACCCTGGATGGAATACAACGCAGAGAGCCAATGTTTTCTCCTTGACGACGGTTACAGTGTGGGGGCGATGTTTAACTTGAAAACCGTTGGCACAGAAGCCCGAAGCGATGAGTTTATGACCATTTTGCGCGATAAAATTCAGATTGTTCTGACCTCAATCCCAGAAGAAATGGATGCTCCCTGGATCTTTCAGCTCTATCTTCAGGATGAAGCCAATTTACACAGTGCGTTGCAAAATGTAGAGAATTATATTCACCCCAGAGCAGCAGATAGTGTGTTAACGAACACTTATCTGGCTGATTTTAAAAATCATTTAGACAATATTTCACGCAGTGGTGGATTATTTATAGATAGTTCGGTGACAGGCAATCCTTGGCGAGGACAGATCAGGAAAGTAAGAGCCACGCTTTATCGGCGTAGAAAACCCGGAAAAGCCGCTTACGGATATTTAAACACCTCGCCGGAAGATGAATTAAATGAGGTTGCAGAAAAACTACGCACCTCACTGGCTTCCGTTGGCGTATCGGCAGCACGATGCGGGGGGCGCGAACTTTACGACTGGATGTTCCAGTGGTTTAATCCGGCACCGGCGACCACAAATGGGTCTGCAAAGGATCTCTTAAAGATGTCGCCCTATCCAGGCGATGAGGAAATGCCCTTCGGCTATGATTTCGCAGAAAGTTTAATGCTGGGATTACCTTATTCCGATAGTGAGCGCGGTATCTGGTGGTTTGATGGCCTGCCACATAAAACTATTATTATCCAGAATTTGCAACGTATTCCTGATATAGGCTTGTTTGGAGCAGAGCGCAAGACAGGTGACAGAATCTCAGCTGTTTTCGATGAAACACCTGAAAACACCGTACTCGCCATGACGATTATTATCAAGGCACAAGATGAGGTGCGTAATCATTTAGCCAAGATTCAAAAAGGGGCGGTGGGTGATTATGCAGAAGCACAATTAGCAGCAGCGGATGCAGAAAAAGCAGTCATGGAAATGGCCAGGCATAATAAATTATTTCCGGTTCAGATTGCACTGTATGTCAGAGGGGATAATGAGGATGACCTGCACTCCAAAATTAATGAGGTGAATGCATTACTGCTGGCCAATAGTATACAGCCGATACTGGAAAGGGATGACATCACATCGCTGGATAGTTATGTCCGCAATTTACCAATGGCGTATAGCTATCTGCATGACAAAAAAGAAGCCCGGCGCTCACGTCTGGTATTTTCCAAACATATTGCTAACCTGTTGCCTTTATATGGTCGTTCAACTGGCACAGGCCACCCCGGATTGTTTTTTTTCAATCGAGGGGCTGAGCCGCTGGTTTTTGACCCACTCAATATCAGGGATCGCAAAAAAAATGCACATGCCTTAATCATTGGCCCGACCGGAGCAGGTAAGTCAGCTATGCTGGTCTATTTGATTCTGCAAATGCTGGCCATATACAGGCCACGTATTTTCATTATTGAAGCCGGTAATTCATTTGGTTTGCTGGGACAGTATCTAGCCTCTAAAGAAGTCAGTGTCAACCAAGTAAATATGGTGCCTGGTGCTGACGTGAGTCTGCCACCGTTCGGTGAAGCCATTAAGCTCCTTGATGAATATCACCTCAAGACAAAAAAAGACAGCCTGTTATCCAAGAAGGATCCATTATCTGATAACGAAATACTCGATGAAAGTGAAGAGGAGGAAGACCCTGATGCCGCGCGTGATCTTCTCGGTGAAATGGAAATTTCAGCACGTATCATGATCACCGGAGGGGATGTACGTGAAGATGATCGTATGACGCGCTCTGATCGCCTGGTTATACGTAAAGCGATTCTTCTAGCAGCCAGAACTGTTTTTGAGGAAGGTAAGGAACAGGTGCTCACAGAGGATGTGGTCAATGCATTCCGCGTACTGCCTGATATGTCAGAAGCGCGTCGTACCAGAGCACATGAAATGGCCGATGGGATGAGCCTTTTTTGCGATGGTTTAGCAGGTCACTTTTTTAACCGCCCAGGCATACGCTGGCCCGATGTAGATGTCACGATTACGGATATGGGCATTTTAGCCAGAGAAGGCTATGAAGACCAGTTAACAGTCGCCTATATCGGCCTGATGAATCATATTCATGATCTGGTCGAGCGTCATCAGAATGATGAACGCCCGACCATAGTGATTACCGATGAAGGACATATTATTACCACCAATCCTCTACTGGCTCCTTACGTCATCAAAATTGTCAAAATGTGGCGCAAGCTGGGAGCCTGGTTCTGGATTGCCACGCAAAACCTGGAGGATTTCCCGGATGCCAGTAAAAAAATGCTGAATATGCTGGAATTCTGGATGTGCCTGGTCATGCCCAAGGAGGAAGTGGATCAGATTGCACGCTTTAAAGATTTGACCGAAGAAGAGAAGACAATGTTGCTGGCCACTCGAAAATCGCCTGGTCAATATACCGAGGGAGTCATTTTAACCGATGAAATGAAAATGCTGTTTCGCAACGTCCCGCCACCGATTGCACTGGCTTTGGCCATGACCGAAAAAGATGAAAAATCACACCGTTATAAACTGATGAAAGAGCATAATTGCACCGAGCTTGAGGCAGTGGAATATGTTGTTAAGGAAATCACCCAAAAAAGAGGTGTTGCATGATAATTAAAACCAGAACTCTGCTGCAGAGTCTATTTTTAGCTGCTCTTGTGATGTCGAATAGCCTGGTAAAAGCCGAGACTATTGAAGTGATTTATAACGACAAATACTATATTTCAGGCATTGAGGCACTTAATCATCAAAATATTCAGGTAAAAACATACAATCTGGACGATGCCCGACGATTACTGAATCAGTTTAAAAAAGATATTGCCCCAGATTCCAGTCTTAAACAAAGCAAGGCCACCATTATGCAGCGTTTCAAGAGTCTGGGAGAAGCCAGATTAAGGAAAAAATTTATGCAAGCCTATCAGGGCGTTATTATCAGCGCAAAATACGGCGTAAAACGTTTTCCCGTGGTTCTGTTTAATCATGGGAAACAGGCTGTGTATGGAGTCACTAACCTAGCTGATGCCTATGATATCTATCAGCGCTGGCAAGCAGGCACACAGCCATGAAAGCTTATTTTTTCAATTCCCACTTGCGCCGCATGATACTCATCACACTCTTATCCATAAGCCCGGCTTCACTCCAGGCATCCGCTAATTGTTTTCAGTTCAGAGTTGTCGGCATTTGTATCTGGATATGGCCCTATCCACTCAATATAGATGTGACCATCAAAATTGGTCATTTTAACCCAGACGTACTGGCCTTTGTCATGCGAGAGGGCACAGGCATTCTAGATCAGTTTGTACCTACCTATGATTCTGAAGGCACTGTCAGAGAGGATACGCAAAACCGGAGTCATAATAATTTAATGTTTAAAGAAATACTCTTGACCGGGAATCCCCTTGCTGGAATTATCTACTGCCCATCACAGTCAGAAACGACCTTGTATTTTGAATCAGAAGTGGATATTCCTTCCTGGAAATGGGGGGGGCTTGACATGCTCGCACTCACTGAATTTCTTCGTGATATTGATGTGGATGAAGAGTGGGGTCACGTCTATCCAAGATCAGGCTGGGTTATACAGCATTCTGATCCAAAGACTGCGGGTGTCGTTGCTCAACGTGCAGGCGATATTATTACCCGTGAAGATCAGGTTCATATTTATAACGACGATCTGGCATCTGGTTTACCTATTTTTGTAGAAGATGAAATGTTTACCTGGGCTCCGGGTGAGCTGATAGAAAATACTAACGAAGAAGGCTGGTGGGAACCTATACAGCCTGTCTTTGAAATTGAATGCGATGTCTTTGGCGAGACTGATAGTGATGAAAATATATCGGATGATGGTGATTATACCTATATTCTCTGGCGACCTTATACCTGTTGTGAGGTAGGGGCAGGTTTTTTAATCTACATTGATTTTATGTCTTACCCCGACACATCTGACTACGATTAATCAAATAAATTGAAAATAATCATGAAAATTTTCTCAGACTATATTATTCAGGTGATTGCTATCATGTTCATTATTACGATGGATACAGCCAGTGCTGCGCCTTATGCCAATAGCAATAACAGCCAGTTTTATTATGAAATTGGCGGTGCCAGTTCCATTTTCAGCCCTTTAAATGTCGGTGCAACCTCTATATCAGTCGGAGGGGCAATAGAGTACGGCATGGGCTATAGTTGCGGAAAATTTAATTTAAACCTGGGTATCAGCAATATCCTGAACTCTTTCGCTAGTCTCGGCAACACCATCGTTAATGGTGCTGTCGGTGCAGTCACAGCGGCCATCGGTAGTTTACCGGCACTCATTTTACAGCGAGTCAATCCAGGACTGTATGATTTATTTCAAAACGGTAAAATTCGTGCGGAAGCCACACTCGCCCTGGCTAACAAGTCTTGCGAACAATATGAATCGGATATCCGCGCTGGTAAAAATCCTTACTCTGACTGGAGCAATTTATCAAAATCACTGGACTGGAAAGTACAAATGGGCACCGGCAGCTATGGCACCTCAAGCTCCGATGTGGATGAAGCCAAAAGAACGGTAGAAACCAATAACGGCATCAATGGCATTCCCTGGTTAAATGGAATACGCTTCGGAGGGCAGTCACAGACTGCCATTGAAGTGACCAGTGATATTGTCAAGGCAGGCTACAACATCAGCCTGAATAGAACCAATTCAGGGGATGACACAACACCCACCGCCTCAGTATCAGCCCCAGAGCGTTTAATAGACGTTTTTCCGACCCCTGCTTCTGCATCACAATGGGCGGTGGATGTGCTGGGAGATACCCATATCCAGACCTTTGATAATAATAACGGCAAGTCAACACCGGGTCATGGGCTGGCTCCCAAGATTCAAATGGAAATGAACACCATCAGTACCAATCTGACCAACTTGGTAAATAATACTAATCCTGCGAATATTGCAAATGTCAAAGCCGTGTCCAGTGAAGATACCCTGATCAATTTTGATGTCATCAAAGCCATTCAAAATCTGGAACCGACAGAGAGAGCCGTTGCAATCAGTAAGCTGTCCTCTGAGGTGGCGATGTCAAGAACACTGGAAAAAGCCCTGATCACACGGCGCATGATTCTCACCGGATTACGCGAGCCTAATGTGTCAGAAACACCGCCAGCGATTGAATATGCTCAGGATGCGCTAGAGGTGCTGGAACAGGAAATCGAAAATGTGTTATTTGAGAAGCGGATTCGTATCGAGCTTGCTTCAAAAACGTCCAGTATTATTTTATCGCTGCAGGCAAAAAGCGATCAGCAAGGCAAAGCCGACATGCAGGCAGCCGAGCGTGATTCCCGCCTGGTGATAGAAGGGTCTACCCATTAAACAGCGCAGGAGAGAGACAATGAAAACCAGTGACTATACCAAAACTAAACTGAGTCAAGCCCGCTGGGGACTCAATATCGCGGCAATAGTCGGTGTGTTAGTCATTTCCTGTCTGGTTTTCTGGCTAAGTTATTTCTATGGGTTTCAGGAAGTAGAGCAAGGCGTTGACTCGATGAAACCGGTTCTGTCCCTATGGCGATTAGGTCTGTTTATACTGATTGTGAGTAAATGGAATGACTTGATTATACTCCTCAGTGACTGGGCGCAATTAAGCTCTGAGATGACGCAGCTTTATTTAGATTACCGCTGGCGTTTTGCGTTATGGCTACTGATTTTCGAAGTACTGATTGTACAAAATGTACTGGCTCACTTTCTGGATGTACTTATCAACTAAAACGGTCTCTTAAAGAGGTGAACTTATGAGTGTTTCTTCCTATCTTGAACTTTATTTAGCCATTTTCGGCTGGTATATGTATGATGAAATCTGGACGATATTCGTTGATACGGGCATTGCTTTTCTACCGTTTATCGGCATGATGATAAAGAATGTGGTCGAGCCGATTAAGAGCCAAGAGGCAAAGGATGCTGCAGGCAGCTCTCTGAGGCGTATTGAAGTGGATATTTTCAGTATGCTAACTGTCATTGTGCTCGCCGCACAACCGACAATGACCTTGAATTTTGCCGGTTTAAGCTATACCCGTGCCTGTGCTGGTACTTCGGTCACGGCCGGGTCAACAGGAACCTCTTATGACTCAACCTTTACAGCCACGACACTGGGTGGCGGCACAGCCAAAGTCCCCCTCTGGTGGTTTGGTGTGCTGGCATTGAGCGGTGGAGTTAATAATGCGATCATTATCAAAATACCCTGCAATACTGATATCCGTTTTCTAAAATACGGCTTAAAAAACAGCCGGGTCAAGTCACCTCAACTACGCCGACAAGTACAGGATTTTTACAATGACTGCTTCGCACCGTCCATGTCAACTCACCTGAATAAAAACCTGAGTTACCCCTCCACACTGGATGTAGATGACATACACTGGATAGGCTCAAAATATTTAGTTGACACTATCTACGCCACTAAACGCTCGAAAAAAGAAATCCCAGGATTTGCCTATGACAGCAACCGAGATCTTGAGCATGACCCAGCTATCTATACGCCGACCTATGGCAAACCCACCTGCAAACAGTGGTGGACAGGCACTGGAGGAACAACAGGGAGTGGTTTACGGGATGCATTAAAAGGCGAAATAGATGCCGGACTGATGACCAAGTTACAAACAGAGTTTGTCAATACCGCCAATTCGATAGCCACTGCGGCAAGTCTTCCTGCCGTCATAAATACCGCCGGGGTGGAAAACATGGCCTTGCGCACTTTAATTAACAATGAAGAATATCAATTTAAAGGACTGAAACGACTCAATGAGTATAATAGTACTGGTTTCAGTCCATCCAATATATACAATAACCTAGCAAGCTCAGCAGGTTCTTTGCTGGAATCAGGCAGCTTTTATCCCAAAATGTATCTGGTCAAAATGGCCGCGCCGGTTATCCAGGCCATGATATTAATGATGGTCTATCTATTCCTGCCTTTTATCCTGCTCTTTTCATCCTATCGCATAGGCACGATGATTTTTATGTCCATCGTTATCTTCTCAATTAAATTCTGGACAGTTCTGTGGGCTATCTCGCACTGGCTGGACAGTAATTTGATGACCTCTCTACAGCCCACATCCTGGTTTCAGGTGTTTGGCAATAGTAACCTGTCTGAAATGGTGATTAACTTTACCACGGCTACGATGTATATTG